>NZ_JPII01000004.1:0-3036 GCF_000832025.1 Shewanella sp. cp20
AAACCCTTTTGGGTTGTATGGTTAAGCCTCACGAGTCATTAGTACAGGTTAGCTCAACGCCTCACAACGCTTACACACCCTGCCTATCAACGTCCTAGTCTCGGACGGCTCTTTAGAGACCTTAAAGGTCTAGGGATGACTCATCTTAGGGCTCGCTTCCCGCTTAGATGCTTTCAGCGGTTATCGATTCCGAACGTAGCTACCGGGCAATGCCATTGGCATGACAACCCGAACACCAGCGGTTCGTCCACTCCGGTCCTCTCGTACTAGGAGCAGCTCCCTTCAATCATCCAACGCCCACGGCAGATAGGGACCGAACTGTCTCACGACGTTCTGAACCCAGCTCGCGTACCACTTTAAATGGCGAACAGCCATACCCTTGGGACCGACTTCAGCCCCAGGATGTGATGAGCCGACATCGAGGTGCCAAACACCGCCGTCGATATGAACTCTTGGGCGGTATCAGCCTGTTATCCCCGGAGTACCTTTTATCCGTTGAGCGATGGCCCTTCCATTCAGAACCACCGGATCACTATGACCTGCTTTCGCACCTGCTCGACGTGTATGTCTCGCAGTTAAGCTGGCTTATGCCATTGCACTAACCGTACGATGTCCGACCGTACTTAGCCAACCTTCGTGCTCCTCCGTTACTCTTTGGGAGGAGACCGCCCCAGTCAAACTACCCACCAGGCACTGTCCTCAACCCCGATTCAGGGGCCAGAGTTAGAACATCAACACTACAAGGGTGGTATTTCAAGGATGACTCCACGAGAACTGGCGTTCCCGCTTCAAAGTCTCCCACCTATCCTACACATGTAGGGTCAATGTTCAGTGCCAAGCTATAGTAAAGGTTCACGGGGTCTTTCCGTCTAGCCGCGGGTATACGGCATCTTCACCGCAATTTCAACTTCACTGAGTCTCGGCTGGAGACAGCGTGGCCATCATTACGCCATTCGTGCAGGTCGGAACTTACCCGACAAGGAATTTCGCTACCTTAGGACCGTTATAGTTACGGCCGCCGTTTACCGGGGCTTCGATCATGAGCTTCTCCGAAGATAACCCAATCAATTAACCTTCCGGCACCGGGCAGGCGTCACACCGTATACGTCATCTTGCGATTTTGCACAGTGCTGTGTTTTTGATAAACAGTTGCAGCCACCTGGTATCTGCGACTCCCGTCAGCTTAGAGAGCAAGTCTCATCACCAACAGGAGCGTACCTTCTCCCGAAGTTACGGTACCATTTTGCCTAGTTCCTTCAGCCGAGTTCTCTCAAGCGCCTTGGTATTCTCTACCCGACCACCTGTGTCGGTTTGGGGTACGATTCCTACTAACCTGAAGCTTAGAAGATTTTCCTGGAAGCATGGCATCAACTACTTCATCACCGTAGTGACTCGTCATCAACTCTCAGTATTAGGTGCCCGGATTTGCCTAAGCACCCTACCTACAGCCTTAAACGCGGACAACCAACGCCGCGCTAGCCTAGCCTTCTCCGTCTCTCCATCGCAGTTAGCAGAAGTACGGGAATATTAACCCGTTTCCCATCGACTACGCCTTTCGGCCTCGCCTTAGGGGTCGACTCACCCTGCCCCGATTAACGTTGGACAGGAACCCTTGGTCTTTCGGCGAGGAGGTTTTTCACCCCCTTTATCGTTACTCATGTCAGCATTCGCACTTCTGATACCTCCAGCGTGGGTTACCCCTTCACCTTCAACGGCTTACAGAACGCTCCTCTACCGCACTAGCGCAAGCGCTAGTACCCATAGCTTCGGTGTATTGCTTAGCCCCGTTATATCTTCCGCGCAGGCCGACTCGACTAGTGAGCTATTACGCTTTCTTTAAATGATGGCTGCTTCTAAGCCAACATCCTAGCTGTCTAAGCCTTCCCACATCGTTTCCCACTTAGCAATAACTTTGGGACCTTAGCTGATGGTCTGGGTTGTTTCCCTTTTCACGACGGACGTTAGCACCCGCCGTGTGTCTCCCGAGTAGTACTCATTGGTATTCGGAGTTTGCAAAGGGTTGGTAAGTCGGGATGACCCCCTAGCCTTAACAGTGCTCTACCCCCAATGGTATTCGCTCGAGGCGCTACCTAAATAGCTTTCGAGGAGAACCAGATATCTCCCGGTTTGATTGGCCTTTCACCCCCAGCCACAAGTCATCACCGCATTTTTCAACATACGTGTGTTCGGTCCTCCAGTTGATGTTACTCAACCTTCAACCTGCCCATGGCTAGATCACCGGGTTTCGGGTCTACACCTTGCAACTAAACGCGCAGTTAACACTCGGTTTCCCTACGGCTCCGCTATTCGCTTAACCTCGCTACAAAATGTAAGTCGCTGACCCATTATACAAAAGGTACGCAGTCACGGTCTCAAGAACCGCTCCCACTGCTTGTACGTATACGGTTTCAGGTTCTATTTCACTCCCCTCACAGGGGTTCTTTTCGCCTTTCCCTCACGGTACTGGTTCACTATCGGTCAGTCAGGAGTATTTAGCCTTGGAGGATGGTCCCCCCATATTCGAACAAGATATCACGTGTCCCGTCCTACTCGTTTTCACCTAAAGTTAGTTTTCATGTACGGGGCTATCACCCTGTATCGCTGTGCTTTCCAACACATTCCACTAACACCCTCTAGGCTTAAGGGCTAATCCCCGTTCGCTCGCCGCTACTAGGGGAATCTCGGTTGATTTCTTTTCCTAAGGGTACTTAGATGTTTCAGTTCCCCTCGTTCGCCTCATTAAGCTATGTATTCACTTAATGATGACAGCTTATGCTGCCGGGTTTCCCCATTCGGACATCGTTAGCTCAAATGCTTGTTACTAGCTCGCCAACGCTTTTCGCAAGTTACTACGTCCTTCATCGCCTCTGACTGCCAAGGCATCCACCGTATACGCTTAGTCACTTAACCATACAACCCAAATGAGTTTCATCTGAGCTGCATCGCAACTAATGGTTTCAACTTTCGCCAAAAGAATACTCAAGTCACTTGATTAAAGTGTGTTTTGAGAACTCAATTATTTTCGCAATAACCTTT
>NZ_JPII01000028.1:0-212287 GCF_000832025.1 Shewanella sp. cp20
TTTGTCCTCTTCTGTCTTCATGATGTAGATATCGACAGTGACACTCAGCCTCGTTGCAGTCAGGGAGGGGGAGTGTCGGCGCGTCTTTGGAGAGAAAACGTTTATCTTTTAGTTTCTTCGCGCTGTCACACACACCTTTGTCGTTGACAATCTCGACGCAGTGATAAGGGTGACTAGTGCTCTGAGCATGGATTGGAGTATGGGGAACTTCTTCGCTGATCGTACTGGTGCCGGGACTTGCCTGAGTCATGGCGGCTCTGCGGGCTCGGCGGACTCGTCCCCGAGTAAATCTATGTTTAAAGAGGAACAGAAGCAGAATGACGGCAAGCATCAGCGCGAGAATTTCCAGTAGCATATAAGATCCTTTTATTGGCCGAGTCCTTTGAGTCTAGTCAGCGAGACATTTTTGGTCAAAATGAGCGGCCTCGCAAATTTTGACCAATCTGGCTTGCCGTTTCATGCCAGATTGATTACCCTTGTCGCAATTGATAATTATTATCATTAACTTTAGCGCGGAGTATCTGCATGAGATTCATGAAACGTTTGGCTGTTTTGGGTTTTGCTTGTGTCACTTCAATGGCCAATGCGGCCGATAGCATCACGGTTTATTCCTATCGACAGGCTTTCCTTATCGATCCTATTCTGGCTGACTTTACCAAGGAGACAGGGATTAAGGTTAATCTGGTGTTTGCCAAGCAGGGCATCGCCGAACGCATCGCCCGAGAGGGGCGTCTGTCACCGGCGGACCTTGTGCTCACCTCAGATTTTTCCCGTTTGATGGAGCTGGCTGACAAGGGGCTTGTGGCCTCGGTCGACAGCGAGACCTTGCAGCAGAACATTCCTGCCAATCTTCGTTCGCCCGATGGCGATTGGTTTGCCCTCACCAAGCGTGTGAGAAACATCTATTCCTCTAAAGAGCGACTCGGCCCGCTGGATATCGATTATGAAGATCTGGCGGATCCTAAGTTTAAGGGTAAGATCTGTACCCGTAGTGGCAAGCATCCCTACAACATCTCTCTGGTCGCGTCGATGATCGCCCATCATGGCGAGGCGGATACCAAGACCTGGCTAGAAGGCGTTAAGGCAAATCTTGCTCGCAAGCCTCAGGGCAATGACAGGGCGCAGGTGAAGGCAGTCAAGGAAGGCTTATGCGACATCGCCATAGGTAACAGCTACTACCTGGGTAAGATGCTGCAAGACCCCAAGCAGGTACCTTGGGCCGAGGCGGTTAACATCAACTTCCCGAATCAGAAAAATCGCGGCGCTCACATCAATGTCTCTGGTATGGCCTTGGCTAAGTATGCCCCAGAGCGCGAGAACGCTATCAAGCTGATGGAATATCTCTCGGGTCAACAGGCGCAGCAGACCTACGCCGAACTCAACATGGAATACCCGGTTAAGTTGGACGTAAAGCCGTCAAAGCTGGTGGCATCCTGGGGAGACTACAAGGCCGATGAGCTGCCTATCCACAAGCTGGCGGAATTTCACGGCGCGGCGGTGAAGTTGCTCGACCAGGTGAAGTTTGATCTCTAAATCGAGCTCGGATACTCACCAGTTGATAGCCTTCCCTCGGGAAGGCTATCTTGTTTTTATGCCAGATGGGTCATCATTCAACTAATAATCGTTTGCGTTTAAGCTTAGATTTAAGTTGGTCACCGATAATGTCCTGACTCGATCTATTGAGATTTTCTATGATTTTAGGCTTCCCCAAATCTTGGTCCACCCTGAGTTATCTGACCGCCATCTGCTTTGCCTTACCCTTGGGGGCCATCTGCATACAGGCGCTGGTGCCGGACCAAGCCGTGTTCGGTCACCTGATGCAAACTGTGTTGCCTACCTATATTTTCAACACCTTGGCCTTGATGTTGTTTGTCAGCCTGGGTGCCTTGCTGATCGCCGTGCCTGCCGCCTGGTGTGTGGCCCGCTGTGATTTTCCTGGGCGCAACTGGTTTCAGTGGGCGCTGCTGTTGCCCTTAGCCATGCCCGCCTACGTGGTGGCCTATGTCTATACGGATCTGCTGGACTATGCCGGGCCTGTGCAGGGCTGGCTGAGGCAGGTCAATGGCTGGCAGTCGCCCATGGATTACTACTTTCCCGATGTGCGCACCTTAGGCGGCGCGTCTGTGATGCTGGCGCTGGTATTGTTTCCCTATATCTATCTTCTGGCGCGCACCGCATTTATGGAGCAGTCGCCTAGCCTGCTGCACGCCTCCCGAGTGATGGGGGCTGGCCCTTGGCGCAGTTTTTGGCGCCTTAACCTGCCTATGGCGAGGCCAGCCTTGGCGGTGGGAGCGGCTCTTGTGGCGATGGAGACGGCTGCCGATTTTGCCACCGTCAGCTACTTTGCCGTGCCCACGCTAACGACGGCGGTCTACGATACCTGGCTGGGCTACGGCAGTCTGGCGGCGGCCGCTAAGTTGTCTGCCATCATCCTGTTGGTGGTCTTCTGTCTGATCGGCGCCGAGCGTTTTGCCCGGCGTAAGCAGCAGCTGTTTCAGAAACAGACACCAATCACCTCTCACGAAAGATACGCGCTATCGGGGAGTAAGGCGTGGCTGGCCAGTGGTTATTGCGCGGTGCTGCTCTTATTGGCCTTCGGCCTTCCCGTGTGGGTATTGCTGGGGTACGCCTGGGATTACTTTGAGGTGAGTTGGAATCAGGACTTCTGGCAATACAGTTTGAACAGTCTGACGATCGCCCTGGTGGTTAGCCTGATCACCGTAATGTTTGCCTTGTTGTTGATGTTTGTCCGGCGTTGTAGTCCAAGGAAAATCGACATGTTGCCCTCGCGCCTGGCCTCTACCGGATATGCCCTGCCTGGCACAGTGCTGGCTATCGGTGTCTTAGTGCCCCTCAGCTACCTGGATTTTGCGGTAAATGATCTCTATGCCTATTTTGAGTTGAATGGGCCGGGACTTATCTTTAGCGGTACCCTGTTTGTGTTAATTTTTGCCTTCGCCATACGCTTTGCTGCCATTGCCATCGGCAGCATAGAAAACAGCTATAAACAGATCAGCCCCTCGCTGGATATGGCGTCTGTAACCATGGGGATGAGGCCTGGGAGCATACTCACACGGATCCACCTGCCATTGCTGCGTAGCGGTATCTTTGCCGCCATCCTGCTGGTGTTTATCGAGTGTATGAAGGAGCTACCGGCGGCATTACTACTCAGGCCCGTCGGCTTTGAAAATCTTGCCACCTATGTCTATCAGTTTGTCTCAGATGAGCAGCTTGAGCAGGGGGCACTGGGGGCCATAGTGATCGTCTTGGTAGGCCTGGTTCCACTCATCTATCTCAATCGCTCTCTGGAGCAAGGTAACTAAAATGTCGACTCTTACCATAGAACAAGTGCATAGCGATTATCAGGGCCAGGCGATACTGAAAGGCTTAGATCTCGTGTTGCATCAGGGGGAAATAGCCGCCCTGCTAGGGCCCAGTGGCTGTGGCAAGACCACGCTACTCAAGGCGATCGCCGGATTACAGCCTATCTCTCAGGGACGCATCAGTATCAATGGCAGACTATTGTCTGGTCCTGATGTTTTTGTGCCCAGCGAGGCGCGTGAGGTCGGCATGATCTTTCAAGATTACGCCCTGTTTCCTCACCTGACCGTCGCCGAGAACATACTTTTTGGTGTCAAAGGGTTGAGTAAGTCTGATAGGCAGTCGCGACTCAGTGAGATGCTGGCGCTGGTTAAGCTGGAAGGCCTAGGTGGGCGTTATCCCCACGAGCTTTCTGGTGGTCAGCAGCAGCGGGTGTCGATTGCCCGGGCACTCGCCTATGAGCCGGAGCTGCTGCTACTCGATGAGCCCTTTTCTAATATCGATGCTAAGGTGCGCGGCGAGATGATGGTGGAGATCCGCGAGATCTTAAAACATCGCGGGGTCAGTGCTGTGTTCGTGACCCATAGTAAGGATGAAGCCTTCGTCTTTGCCGACAAGCTGGCGCTGTTTAAAGAGGGGGCTATCGCGCAATATGGTGATGCCGAGGCCCTCTATGCCTTGCCTGCCGACAAGTATGTGGCGGAATTTCTCGGTCAGGTGAATTATCTCAGCTGTGAGGTGAGTGCGCGTAATAGGCTAGATACCTTGCTGGGCGAGGTGCAAAGTAGCAGTGACTTGGACAAGGCCAAAGGCTATCGCGGAGAGCTCTTGTTGCGCCCAGAGCAGCTGCAGATAGCAGAGGATGAGCGAGGGGAGGGCACCATCATAGCGCGGCGCTTCCTCGGTAACCTCTGCCACTATAGTATCTTGATTGGCGAGGAAGTATTGGCGGTGCGCTCGCCTTTGCATCATTTCACCGAGGGGCAGAATGTTGCCCTGTCGGTGACGCCTCATCCTGCGGTGCTGTTCTAAACTGGGCTGATGTAACACTTTTGTGAAGCGCATTTACGTCTTGCTATGGTTGCCAACTTAAAAAAAAGTTAATCTAACCATTAAATGACGTTTCGCTTTAACGGTTTGTGGGTTGTGTAATACTAATTATCGCTAAAGTTTCGGATAATAGCGCCGAAATTGAGACTGACGAAGGGTAGGTTTATTTATGGATAATCTGGTTATGCCACGTGAACAGCTGGGTGTGTGTGCCGAAGGAAATTTACATAGTGTGTATCTGATGTTCAACGCCAATGATGGCGTCGAGTCTCAGCTGCGCCCCTGCGTCGCCAATGTCGCTCAGTATATCTATGAACTGGCCGACCAGTATGCCGACAGCGCCTTCAACGGCTTCGTGGCCATAGGTGCTAACTATTGGGATAGCCTCTATGGCGAGCGCAGACCTTCAGAGCTCAAGCCTTTCCCGGCCATGCATGCCGACAACCGCGATGCCCCGGCCCATGAGTATGATCTCTTCGTGCATCTGCGTTGCGATCGCTACGATATCCTGCATCTGGTGGCTAACGAGGTGTGTCAGATGTTTGAAGATCTCGTCGAGTTGGTGGATGAGGAGCGAGGATTCCAGTTTATGGATACCCGAGATCTGACCGGATTTGTCGACGGCACTGAGAACCCCAAGGGACGTCATCGCCAGGATGTGGCTCTGGTGGGAGACGAAGACGAATACTTCCGAGGCGGCAGCTATATTCATGTGCAGAAGTTCGCCCATAACCTCAGCAAGTGGAATCGTCTGCCACAGAAGAAGCAGGAAGATATCATAGGCCGCACTAAGATAGACAATATCGAGTATGCCTCCGAGGACAAGCCGCTTACCAGCCATATCAAGCGGGTTAACCTGAAAGATGCCGACGGCAAGTCGATGGAGATCCTGCGTCAGAGTATGCCTTACGGTTCGATGAAAGAGCAGGGGCTGATGTTTATTTCCGTCTGTCGCAATTCGGTGAATTTCGAGAAGATGCTACACAGCATGATCCATGGTGACGGCGAGGGAAATCACGATCACCTGATGCACTTTACTCAGGCGCTGACCGGATCGGCATTCTTTGCCCCTTCGCTGGATTTTATGGAGCGCGAAGCCGATAGCTAGGGCCTAGCCCAACAAAAAACACACCCTAAGGTGTGTTTTTTTATGCTCGCTTACAAGCGGATTAGCGGTCTGGGTCCCAATAGTTGGTCGGCCGCTTGGCATACACCTCGTCGATGGAGCGCACCTGTACCTTATTATGGTCTGGATACACCACCACATCGTGGGGATCGCGATTGCCCAACACCATAAACAGAAAGTCGGCATCTGACTCGTTTTTTAAGGTATGGGAAATACCTGAGTTGGCGGTAAAACAGATATAGTCGCCCTGTTTAAAGGGATGCGGCTCGCCGTCGATATACAGGGTGGCTTCCCCTTGTAGCGCGTAGAGGTGCTCCTCTTCCTTGGTGTGATAGTGGGCGACGGAGGAGAGTTTACCGGGTTCCAGTCGCTCCATGGTGACACCTATCTGCTGGCAACCGGCGGCATCGCCGATATGCTTCTGATGACTGGCGTATTGGTCTGAGTGTTGCCAAGATTCCCAGCAAAGGTTGTCGATATTGATTATCTTATTGTTATTCATCTCGGGTCCTTAACCATCGGGTGACAGAGGGGATGGTTTGGCATCAGTGTATCCTATCGTATATACAGTATTCAATTTGAGCGTAAATAAAAAAAGACACCCTTTGGCGTTAACAGCGCAAAGGGTGTCTCTATATCTATTGCCGAGGTTTCGCCGAGGAGTAGGACGGGGCCAAGCTCGAGCGTGGATTAATCGGCGAATAATGAGTCGGCGGACTTAATCGGTGGATTTAGTCGGCGAATTTAGTCGGCATAGTTAAATAGCGACTTGACCGTCTCAAGTGTCTTGTCCACTTCCTGAATGTTGGAAGGGCAGATAAAGATAGTATCGTCACCGGCGATGGTGCCCAGTATACCTTCGGGCTTGCCGATAGAGTCCAGCAGTCTGGCGATCAGCTGCGCCGCACCAGGGCTGGTTCTGACCACTATCATAGATTGGTTATGGTCGACGTCCAGTACTAGGTTCTTTAGCGGGCTGCCAGCCGTCGGGACCCCAAGTTCGGCGGGCAGGCAGTAGACCATCTCTTGCTTGGCGTTGCGGGTGCGCACCGCGCCAAACTTGCTCAGCATACGAGAGACTTTAGATTGGTTAATGTTGTTGAAGCCCTCAGCTTGCAGGGCATTGACTATCTCGCTCTGGGAGCCAAAACGCTCCTCTTTCAAGATAGCCTTAAAGGTCTTTACAAGTTCGTCTTGATTTTTATTGGCTTGCATATCGAATTATTCTTATATTCAAAAAATTGGCTTATTTTGAATATTTTTGCGCCATTAGTCAAGCATTATTCGGATTGTGTGAATAAAAATTCAGGTTTGTGGGGTGGGTTTTGTGGCGGTCTTGTGACGTAGCATCGCGGGCAAGGCCGGGCAGTATAACTTATATCTGTTGTAAATGGCAGCTGACTGGGGCAATTCGAAATTATCTGGCCACACGACTAAGGGATAATTGAATTTTTACCGTGATTCCAGTAATGTTGCGCCATCGGTAAATCTAGATCTATATCACATAATATCCAAGAATTAACGGAGATAACTATGAAAGTTGCTGTACTTGGTGCCGCCGGTGGTATTGGCCAGGCTCTTGCCCTACTACTCAAAACTCAATTGCCTGCCGGTTCAAAACTATCCCTTTATGATATCGCGCCAGTAACCCCAGGTGTTGCTGTTGACCTAAGCCACATCCCTACTGCGGTAGAAGTAAAGGGTTTTGCGGGTGAAGATCCAACGCCAGCGCTGGAAGGTGCCGACGTGGTACTTATCTCTGCTGGTGTTGCGCGTAAGCCAGGCATGGATCGTTCAGATCTATTCAACATCAACGCGGGTATCGTGAGAAACCTGGTTGAGAAGTGTGCCGCAACTTGCCCTAAGGCACTGATTGGTATCATCACTAACCCAGTTAACACCACTGTGGCTATCGCTGCCGAAGTATTGAAGGCGGCCGGTGTATATGACAAGAACCGTCTGTTCGGTGTGACCACTCTTGATGTGATCCGTTCTGAAACTTTCGTTGCCGAAGCGAAGGGCCTGAATGTTGCCGACGTTAAGGTCAATGTTATTGGTGGACACAGTGGCGTGACCATCCTGCCATTACTGTCTCAAATCGAAGGCGTAAGCTTCTCTGATGAAGAAGTGGCTGCATTGACGACTCGTATCCAGAACGCGGGTACCGAAGTGGTTGAAGCTAAGGCGGGTGGCGGTAGCGCGACTCTCTCTATGGGTCAGGCGGCATGTCGTTTCGGTCTGTCACTGGTTCGTGGCCTACAGGGTGAAGCTAACGTTGTTGAATGTGCCTATGTTGACGGTGGCAGCGAGCATGCCGACTTCTTTGCACAGCCTGTACTACTGGGTAAGAACGGTATCGAGCAGGTACTTGCCTATGGTGAGGTTAGCGAGTTCGAAGCCAACGCACGCGACGCTATGCTAGACACGCTGAAAGCCGATATCACACTGGGTGTAGACTTTGTTAAGTAAGGCACTGTGTGAGTAAGGTTTAGTCCTGAATAAAAAAATGGAGCCAATCGGCTCCATTTTTTATGGGTAATGTTTAATACCAATCGTAATACATAATTGCTCATGCTAGCTTGTTAAAACGCTCGATAACTGTATTAGCATTTTTAATTGTAGAATAACTACTTATCTAAAAATCCTGCTTTGTCCTCAAGCGTTTTTCCTGCGCTATTTCTGATCACATACTTACTGTGATTGGTATAACTCGTCATTACAAATCGACTAACTAGTTCGTTAGTGATTACGCGCCACGGCGATTTTCGCCAGCGATATCAGGGCCTGCTTATAGTCGCTATCGGCAAGCGGATCTAACGCGCGTATGGCCTTCTCTGCTTCTTCCTGAGCCCGTTTCTCTGTGTAGCTGAGGGCGCCACATTGATCCAGGGCCTTTAATATGGTGTCGATATGTTCTGTGCCGTCGCCCTTCTCGATGGCATCGCGGATCAGCTGACGCTCTACCTCGTTACCGTTGGCGATGGCGTAGATCAGCGGCAGGGTGGGTTTACCCTCGGCGAGATCGTCACCTATATTCTTGCCCAGCGCCTCTGTATCGGCTGTATAGTCCAGCAGGTCATCGGTCAGCTGGAAGGCGGTACCAAGGTACTTACCATAGTCGGCCAGGGCGGTCTGAACCTCTATGCTACTATCGGCCAGCACCCCTGCCAGACGGGTAGCGGCTTCAAATAGCTTGGCTGTCTTGCAGTAGATGACGCGCATATAGCTTTCTTCACTGGTGTCCGGGTCGTTACAGTTCATCAGCTGTAGGACCTCACCTTCGGCGAGCACGTTGGTGGTGTCGGCCAGTACTTCTAGCACCAGCATGTTCTTCAGCTCAGTCATCATCTGGAATGAGCGGGTATAGAGGAAGTCACCTACCAGTACGCTGGCACTGTTACCAAAGAGGGCGTTAGCGGTCTCGCGGCCACGTCTAAGCATGGACTCGTCGACGACATCGTCGTGTAGCAAGGAGGCGGTATGAATAAATTCGACGATTGCCGCCAACTTGACATGCGCTTCACCTTCATAGGCGATGGCGCGGGCGGCCAGAATAGACAGTAGCGGGCGCATGCGTTTGCCGCCGCCGTTGATGATGTAGAATCCGAGTTGATTAATAAGGGCGACATCCGATTCCAACTGCTTATAGATAAGTTGGTCGACGGCTTTCATATCAGCGTCTGCCAGCTGACGAATGGCATTCAAATCCATATAATGGCTCTACTTTGAGGGTTGTAAGGTAATTCAGACAGCCCAAATTAAGGCGAAAATGTTATAATTATTAGATTCTACCTAAAAAAGCCTCGCCTGACAGTAGCAGAAGAGTATTGTGCGAGTAATTCCGATCTTTTTTTGATCAAAGTGAATTAGGACTTGTCAGCCAGGCGAACTTAGCGTAAACTCCGCGACCATTGTCATTAAAGCTTTTATAGCACCCAGCCAAACATAAAGGGTCTGCGTGCTAGAAATATCGGAGTAAAATAGCTATGTACGCTGTTTTTCAAAGTGGTGGTAAGCAACACCGTGTTGCTGAAGGCCATACTGTACGTCTAGAAAAATTAGAAGTTGCTACAGGCGAAACTATCGAATTCGACCAAGTTCTTTTGGTTGCCGATGGTGAAACTGTACACGTTGGTGCACCTTTAGTTGAAGGTGGTAAGGTTGTTGCTGAGGTTATCAGCCATGGCCGTGGCGAGAAGGTAACTATCGTTAAGTTCCGTCGTCGTAAGCACCACGACAAGAAGATGGGCCACCGTCAGTGGTTCACCGAAGTTAAAATTACAGCTATCAACGCTTAATAAGGGGTCTAACTAATGGCACATAAAAAAGCTGGCGGTTCTACTCGTAACGGCCGCGATTCAGAAAGCAAACGTCTTGGTGTTAAGCGTTTCGGTGGTGAATCAGTTCTAGCTGGTAACATCATCGTTCGTCAACGTGGTACTAAGTTCCACGCAGGTGTTAACGTAGGTATCGGTCGTGACCATACTCTATTTGCACTAACTGACGGTAAAGTTAAGTTCGAAGTTAAAGGTCCTAAGAACCGCAAGTTCATTAGCATCGAAGCTTAATACTTAGCTACCCAAGCTAGTTTCTAAAGCCCTGCCTCTGGTGGGGCTTTATTGTTTATGAAGAATCATTACTGGTGAATGAGCCTGTATATCGCTCCAGCACCAGTCCAATATTGCCTCTGCCACTTTTGAGCTGGGGTAGTTGCATCATTGTTTTTTGGCGGTAAGTTTCGATAGGCAGTATAATCGGTCTATTGTTTGGCGCCTGGAGTTGGTATGAAGTTTGTCGATGAAGCCGTGATCAGAGTCGAAGCTGGTGATGGCGGTAGTGGATGCGTTAGTTTTCGACGCGAGAAGTATGTGCCTGATGGCGGCCCGGATGGCGGTGACGGTGGTGATGGCGGCAGTGTCTATCTGCAGGCCGATGAAAACCTCAACACCCTGATCGATTACCGTTTCGAGCGCTTTCATTTTGCCGAGCGCGGTGAGAATGGCCGTGGTCGTGACTGTACCGGTCATGGCGGTAAAGACCTTATTCTTAAGGTGCCCGTAGGGACTCGCGCCGTCGATGAAGAAACCCAGGAAGCCTTGGGCGATCTCAAGACCCATGGTCAGAAGTTGTTGGTCGCCAAGGGCGGTTTCCACGGCCTGGGTAATACCCGCTTTAAGAGCAGTACCAACCGTGCACCGCGTCAGAAGACACTGGGTACACCGGGTGAGGTGCGCAGCCTGAGACTCGAGCTGATGCTGTTGGCGGACGTGGGTCTTTTGGGTATGCCAAACGCCGGTAAGTCGACCTTTATTCGCTCCGTTTCTCGTGCCAAGCCGAAGGTGGCCGATTATCCTTTTACCACCTTGGTACCTAACCTGGGTGTGGTGACGCCAAGACATGGTCAGAGCTTCGTAATCGCCGATATTCCGGGTCTGATCGAAGGCGCAGCCGAAGGGGCCGGCCTGGGGATTCGCTTCCTCAAGCACCTCGAGCGTTGCCGCGTGCTGCTGCATATCTTAGATATCGAGCCTATCGACGGCACAGATCCTGTCGACAGTGCCCGCGCCATCGTGGGTGAGCTGGAGAAGCATTCACCTCTGCTGGCCAGTAAGCCGCGTTGGTTGGTGTTTAACAAGACAGATCTGCTGCTCGAAGAGGAGTTGCAAGAACGTGTCGATCGCATCGTCAAAGAGCTGGATTGGCAGGGCGAGGTCTACTGTATTTCGGCCTACAACCGTGAAGGCACCCAGGAGCTTGCACTCAAGCTGATGGACTTTATCGATTCGCTGCCTGCAGAGGTCGAAGAAGATCCCGATGCCGAGGTCGAGTTCAAGTGGGACAACTATCATCAGAAGACCCAGGAAGTGGTCAACGAAGACTATGATGATGACTTCGACGATGACTTCGATGATGATGACTATGATGTCGAAATCATCTATCAAAGGTAAGTTTATTAAGCTACCCCTTTCATTCTGAGAGAATTGTGTACGCCGATACTCAAAATGATATTACCCGGCAAGTTGTTCGGGTTGCCCAACTCTTGCTAGCCTATGGTGCTGAGTCTGACCTCGTCGAAGAGATCAGCCAGCGCCTGGGTAAGGCATTAGGTCTCGCCAGCGTCGAGATCTCTATCTCCTCTAACTCCCTGGTGCTAACCAGTCTGGTCCACGGTCGCTGTATTACCACTACCCGGCGCATTCGTGAACATGGCATCAACATGACAGTCATCTGCGAGCTCCAGCGTATCTGCCTGCTGACCGAGAAGGGGATCTACGGCCTCAACGAGGTGCGCAAGCGTGTCTCTAGGATTCAGCCTAAGAGTTATCCCAAGCGCTATCTGGTACCCATGATAGGCCTCTCCTGTGGCAGTTTCTGTCATCTGTTTGGCGGCGATACCATGGCGGTGTTGATCACCATATTAGCCTCATCGGTCGGCATGTCTGTGCGTTTGGCGATAGCCAAGCATCATTTTAACCTGTTGGTTAACTTTGCCGTGACCGCCTTTATCACCACATTGGTGGCACAGATGGGCTACCACCTGCAGCTGACCGATACCCCAAAGCTGCCTATGGCGGCCAGCGTGCTGATGTTAGTGCCGGGCTTTCCCATGATTAACGCCATTTCGGATATGGTAAAAGGCCATCTTAACGTGGGGATCTCCCGTTGGGGGCATGCCACCCTGTTGACCGTCTCATCCGTCATAGGGATCACCATCGCCATGCAACTGGGAGGACTCTTCCTATGATGGAGCTCCTGCTTAAGCTGCTCAATGACGCCGCCTTCTCGGCGGTTCCGGCCGTGGGGTTCGCCATGGTTTTCAATGTCCCCAGACGTTTCTTGCCATACTGTGCCCTCGCCGGCGCCCTGGGTCACAGCCTGCGTACGCTGCTGTTGCATTTCGGTATGCCGATCGAGTGGTGCACCTTTGCCGCGGCCGCCTTGGTGGGCGTGTTGACCATAGGTTTTGCGAAGAAGCATCTGGCACCGCCGCTGATGTACGCCGTGGCGGCGATCATTCCTATGATCCCGGGCACCTATGCCTACAACACCGTGATCGCCCTGGTGCAGCTGTCTGCCCAGTCAGAGGTAAGCCCTGAGCTGACCGCCGAGGTGATCAGCAACGGCTTGAAGACAATCTTTATCTTAGGGGCGTTATCTGTCGGACTCGCCATGCCTAGTCTGCTCTATTTTCGTACCCGCCCAGTGATCTAATTCTTAACCCTAGAAACGGCATAAGACCGTTGGAGAGCCCATGAAAATAGCGATGATTGCCGCGATGGCCAATAACCGGGTTATCGGCAAAGATAATCAGATGCCTTGGCATCTGCCGGAAGACCTACGCCACTTTAAACAGATGACCCTAGGCAAGCCTGTGGTCATGGGCCGCAAGACTTTCGAATCCATCGGCAGGCCCCTGCCGGGTCGTCACAATCTGGTGGTGAGCCGCCAGGCGGATCTGGTTATCGAGGGGGTAACCTGTGTGACCTCTTTTGAGCAGGCCAAGGAGTTGGTGCAAGGCTGTGAGGAGTTGGTGGTGATCGGCGGTGGTCAGCTGTACGCCGAGCTCTTACCTCAGGCGGATCGCTTGTATCTGACCGAGATCAATCTCGATGTCGAGGGGGATACCCATTTCCCCGAGTGGGACGATGGCAGCTGGCAGATCCTCGATAGTGAATCTCACACAAATGATAAAGGTTTGGAATATCGCTTTATCAATTTGGTAAAAAAATGTTAACTTATGGTGTTACCCCGAGTTGTCTTTAGACTAGCGTTTTGACGATAGTTTATTGAAAAAAATAATAAATATTATAGGAGTACCCGATGCGTTTTTTACCGACTACGTTAGCTGTGGTAATTGCAGCCTCTGTTTATACTGTTCCTGCACCGGTTCAAGCCAACGATCAACTCGTTGCCAACATCTGCAACTATGTTCAGGCCGATGATAAAAACCGTTTACGTAAGAAATTGAAGGAAGCGCGCGTTAAGCTACGTAACGTGTATCAAGGGGTGAGCTGTAACGGTGACAGCCTGCTGCGTTTTGCCATGAAGAGCGGTGCCAACGACGTGGGTGAGTTTATGACTAAGCGTCTGTCCACCGAAGAGTTGAGCGTGAAGGAAGCCGATGGTTTGACCGTCGTTGAGTGGGCCGAGGGTAATGGTCACGGCGGCAGTCCTATTACTGCAGCAGTCAAGGATCGCCTCGCGGGTAACTAATCTATTAAAGCGCTTTTAGCCGAGCATTAAAAAACCGGACCTTAAGTCCGGTTTTTTGTGTCTATTAAAAGGCGGTTCTTAAACTATGGTGCATAAACCACAGTAGATAAACCGCGATAGATAAACCTATAGGGCGCGGCCGTTACACCTTAAACTCGCCCACGGAGGCCTGTAACTCTTCTGCGAGCTGGGCAACCTGATGGCTCGACTGCGCCGTTTGATCGGCACCCGTGGCCGTCTCTTCGGAGATAGCCGCGATATGCTCAAGTTTCTCAGATACCTGCTGGCTCACCAGGTTCTGTTCCTGAGCGGCATTGGCAATATGGGTGCCCGAATCATGGGCGTAGTGGACCGCATTGCTGATGCTCTCCAGGGCGACGTTGGCCTGCTCCGTCTTCTCGACACAGCTGCTCGCCTGTTCACGGCCCAGTTCCATCACGGAAACGGCTTCCTGGGTGCCCTGTTGCAGCACCTGAATCATCTGCTGGATCTCTTGGGTCGAGTCTTGAGTGCGTGATGCTAGGCTGCGAACCTCGTCGGCCACCACGGCAAAGCCTCGGCCTTGCTCACCGGCCCTAGCGGCCTCGATGGCGGCGTTCAGCGCTAGTAGGTTAGTTTGTTCGGCGATGCCACGGATAACGTCCAGAATCGAGCCGATAGAGGCGCTGTCGGAGTGAACCTTGTTGATCACCTGACTCGCCTTGGCCACTTCATCGGCCAGCGCCAGTATGGTGCGCTTGTTCTCATCGGCGATGGCGCGCATATGTTGCGCCTCTTCATCGGCCTGCCTGATCTGATTCAGGGCCTCGTCGGCACTGGTGCTCACCTGCATGGCGCTAGAGCTGAGCTGTGTCGTGGCGGTTGCCACCTGATCGACCTGGTTCTTCTGCTCCTGGATGCCTGCGGTGGTTTGCGCGGTAATGGCCGAGGTTTCTTCGGCCGCGGCGGCCAATTGGTTTGAGCGATCCAGGATCCCCTGGATCAGGGTGCGCAGGCTGTCTACCAGTCGGTTACAGTTGCGAGACAGCTCGGCAAATTCGTCATGGCCGCTATCGTCCAGCTTATGGGTCAGATTGCCAGAGGCCAGGATATTGAGGGCGTTGTTGACCTTATCCAGTGAATGCTTGAGTGGGCGGATCACGGCGATGCTCACCAGCACGGCCACCACTATGGCAATCAGAACCAGAGCTAGGGTTTTATAGCTGGCACTGTCGACCTCATCGATCGCCTTGACGCTAACGGCCTGTGAGGTAGATTCAATCGCCTTGTTCAGGCTGCCCATGCTCTGATTCACCGCGGTGGCATTTGCTTCGACCGTGTTAAGCAGTTCACCAGCCTGTAGGTTGAAGTCCAGCTGTTGACCCTTACGCTTGAGGATCGAGTCAGGGCCGTTGAGCATGGTAAAGACCTTGCCTGCCTCCGTGTTAATGTTGTCTAGCATCTCTTGGTCGATGACGCCTTCCCAGTGGCGGCTCACATATTCCAGCTTGTTTTGCGCTTCGCTGATGATGTAGTCCAGCTCCTTAAGGATGGTCTCGTACTTGGATTTCTCCGTGGTATTGACCAGGTCATAGCTGCTGGTGATCAGGTTGCTGAAGCTATTGTCTATGTTGCTGGCGGTGGCGGCAATTTCACGCTCGGTGGGATCTTCACTGACCTCTAGATCGATAAGGTCCAGCAGCAGAGAGGCGGTATCGTCAGCCGCGACCTCTAGGCTGTCCAGGTTGTCGATTAAGGACTCCTGCGTCAGTAGCGACTGCTCTCTGGCCTGCATCATCTTGAGGCTGTTGTCGTTGAAGGACTGGTAGTTGGCTCTGAGGGACTTGATCTGGCCGCCCAGGTTGTCGCCATGGCCCTGAATGATGTGATTGAGTTGATCCAGCTCGGATATAAAGCCCTTGCTTAGGTTGGAGAATTGAGTGCGAACCTGAGGCAGTTCTTTGGATTGCTTGCTATGGAAGGCCACCAGTAGCTGTTTTTCCTGTAATGCAAGATTTTGGGTCAGGCCATTGCTGCTCTTTAGGGCTGGAAGGCTCAGGTCTTGCAAAACGAGGGTGCTGCTCTTGATGTTGTCATTGGTGACCAGGGACGCCACACCTAAGACGATAAGCAGTAAGGTGACGACACTAAATCCACCGATGACTCGAGTGGCGACGTTCAATTTCATAGGGCACTCCGGTTTTTGTTGTTATATCCCTAATTACATAACACATTCTCAGGGCTGGGCGGTGAAATCCGCTTATTTTTTTATCGGCCAAGCTAAGGGCTAGTTTAACTCTTTTTTAACTTATTTTGGGTAATTTTTTGATTCGATTCAAGGTGCCAGAGGGTTAAATAGTGTCCCCAACAGCATCCCGTATCCAGGGCTTGTAGACCCGGTTGGTCGACCTCACCCATTAACGCAGCCCAATGTCCAAAGACCAATGTATGGTGCTTCATGGCCCGTCCTGGTTGTTTAAACCAAGGGATCAAGCCTTCCTTCTCGCCATTCGCTGGCGGCAGCTTGCAATCGAAGTCTAATCGACCGTTGCTGTAAAGAAAGCGCATTCGGGTGAGGGCGTTGATGGTATAGACGAGGCGCTCTATCCCCTGAGTCTCTGGTGACCACTCACTGACCGAGTTGGTGTACATCTTGGCGATGAGGTGTTCTATGTAGCCATCCTCTGCCAGTGCCTGTTGCACCTCGTAGGATGCTTTGAGGGCGGTCTCGGCGTCCCACTGAGGAGGAATGCCGGCATGAGCCATCAAGATGGAATGGCTCTTGTGCTCCCTGGCCAGGGGCTGCAGCCTGAGCCAATCGATGAGTTGGTTGAGATCTGGCGCGTCGAGTAAAGCGTCGAGATTATCCTTGGGATTAACCCGTTTCACCTTGCCGTGCAGTGCCATGAGATGCAGGTCGTGATTGCCCAGAACTGGCTTAACCGAGCCCTCTAGCCCCTTGAGGTAACGCAGCGTCTCCAGCGATTGGGTTCCCCTGGCCACCATGTCACCGACGACCCAAAGTTCGTCTCTGGACGGGTTAAAGGCTACCTTGGCCAGCAAGGCCTGGAGTTCATCGAAACAGCCCTGAATGTCGCCTACGAAGTATGTCGCCATAGATGTTCTCGGATCGCTGTTTCGAATTAGTGCAGCAGGCCGGGGGCCGCTAGACGGAAAGGTGCGATGGGGGCCTTGAAGGTCTCGCCCTGCTTGGTCACCATCACATAGTAGCCCTGCATGACGGCAAAGGGAGTCTCGCATACCGTGCCGCTGGTGTATTGATAAGCGGTATTGGGCGCGATAGTGGGCGTCTCGCCAACCACACCGGCACCCTCGACCTTGCTCTCATGGCCATTGGCGTCTGTGATACACCACATGCGGCTCTTAAGGGTGACGGGTTCATCCCCTAAGTTGATGATGGTGATGGTGTAGCTGAACAGGTATCTCTCTTCTTCGGGCGAAGATTGCTCTTCGATATAGTCGGTTTTGACCTCAATCCTGATTGAGGATTCGAGTTGTTTCATTCGGATCCCTAAAAGGTTAACGATTGGGAGGCGCTATGCGCCTCCTTCATGGTTAGGCTTGGCGTTTGTCGGCCAGATGGTTGGCCATGGCGACATATTGCTGCACTGTGATCTGCTCGGGGCGCATGCTGGCATCGATGCCTAACGCGCCGAAATCATCGTCGCTTAACAACTGCTTGAGGTTGTTACGCAGTGTCTTACGGCGCATGTTAAAGGCCGTGGTACACAGATGCCTTAGCAGATCCACATCTTTGCAGGGGTAGGGCTTCTCTTTGTAGGGCACCAGCCTTACGACGGCAGAATCAACCTTAGGGGGCGGCGTGAAGCAGCCTGGGGGCACTTCGAGCACAGGCATCACCTGACAGAAATATTGTGCCATCACGGTCAAACGGCCATAGGCCTTGGTGCCGGGGGCGGCTGACAGTCTCAGAACCACCTCTTTTTGCAACATGAAGTGCATATTCTCGATATGCTCGGCAAATTCGAACAGGTGGAACATCAGCGGCGTGGAGATGTTGTAGGGCAGGTTGCCAAACACCTTCATCTGCTTGCCTTCTTCGACCAGTTGCATGAAGTCGAACTTCAGCGCGTCGCCCTGGTGGATCTCCAGCTTATCCTTGAGAAACGGGTGGGTCTGCAGGCGCTCCACCAGATCTTTATCCAGCTCGACCACGGTCAGCTTGTCGATGCTTTCTGCAACAGGCTCGGTAAGCGCCGCCAGGCCTGGGCCAATCTCGACCATCACGTGGTCGTTGTCGGGGGAGATTGCGCCGACGATACGATTGATCACATTGCTGTCGGTCAAAAAGTTTTGTCCGAAGCGTTTTCTCGCCGTGTGGCCTAAATGTACTTTATTACTCATTACTACTCTTTAAGTGACTCATTCTTGGTGGCTAGTTCGATAGCCTTGTTAAGCGCGCAGACAAAACTGCCGATGTCTGCCTTGCCTGTGCCCGCCAGCTCCAGCGCCGTGCCGTGGTCGACCGAGGTGCGGATATAGGGCAGGCCTAAGGTGATATTGACCGAGCTGCCAAATCCTTGTGACTTTAATACCGGCAGACCCTGATCGTGATACATGGCGAGGATCACGTCGGCGTCCTCCAGGTATTTAGGTTGGAACAGGGTGTCGGCGGGCAGTGGCCCGACGATATTCATGTTCTGTTCGCGTAGCTCGTTGAGGGCGGGAATGATCACATCGATCTCTTCACGCCCCAGGTGACCATCTTCCCCCGCATGGGGATTGAGGCCACAGACATAGATCTTAGGATCGTCCAGGGCAAACTTAGTCACCAGATCCTTGTGCAAGATCTTGATGATCTGATGCAGACGGTCACGGGTGATCGCCTTAGACACATAGGCCAGCGGAATATGCGTGGTCACCAGCGCCACCTGTAAGCCTGGCGCCGCGAGGAGCATCACCACATCCTGACAGTTGGCCTGGTGGGCAAAAAATTCGGTATGACCGCTAAAGGGAATGCCTGCCTGGTTGATGATCCCTTTGTGCACCGGGCCAGTTACCACTGCGTCGAACTCGCCATTCATGTTCTTCTCACCGGCATAGGCCAGGGTATCGATCACATAGCTGCTGTTCTGTTCGTCGAGTTTGCCACACACAGCGTCGTTGACCAGCGGGAAGGGCACTATAGTCAGTGTGCCGGCTTCCTGTGGCTTAGGTGGCTGGTTGGGCTGGAAGGGACGCAGCTGGATCGGCAGGCCGATCTGCTTGGCGCGACTGGTCAGCAAAGTGGGATCGGCACAAACAACAAGCTCAGCGGGCCAAGCGCGCTGAGCAAGTTGAATGACTAAGTCTGGGCCCACACCGGCAGGTTCTCCCGGTGTGATGGCGATGCGTTTAGTCGTCAATATGGTTAACCTCGATTGAAATCGGCATCGAATACTTCAATGTAAGCCTCCGCTCGCATTTCATCCAGCCAGTTCTGTAATTCTTCATTAAACTTACGGCGGAAGATGAGCTGGTGTGCCCGATTAGTGTTAAATTTATCTGTCGCATCCGTCTTACGTCGCTCCTCCAGCTGCACTATGTGCCAGCCGTGGCTAGAACGGAAAGGCTCACTGATCTCGTTAATCTTCAGTGCGCCCAGTGTTTGTGCGAAGGCAGGCACATAGACGGTGGGATCCGCCCAGCCTAATTCGCCGCCCTTGGCCGCCGAACCTGGGTCTTCGCTGTATTGACGCGCCAGGGTGGCAAAGTCTGCTTCACCGCTTCTTAGCTGGTCGGCAAACTTGTCGAGCATCGCCTTGGCACGCTCTTCCGACAGGATAGGTGACGGCTTGATCAGTATATGACGTGAACGTACTTCGTCAATTTCTTTGGTCTGCAGGCCGCGAGCATCCATTACCTTTATGATGTGGAAACCGGCGCCACTGCGTACAGGGCCTATGATGTCGCCCGTCTTGGCGCCGACCAGTAGTTCGGCAAACAGGGTTGGCATCTCATTGACGTTCATGTAATCCCAGATACCGCCTTCCAGCGCCTTAGGGCCTGAAGAGGAGGCGATGGCGGTCTGTTTGAAGTCGCCATCGTTTTGCAGGCGCTTGAGTACCGCATTGGCGCGGCTGCTGGCGGCTTCAAGTTGTTCGCTGTTGGGGTTGCTAGGCACTTCGATCAGAATATGGCCGATCTGGTATTCTACCTGCTGCATCCCTTGTTCTTCGATAAGTTTAACCAGGCTGTTGATCTCCTGTGGAGACACCTGGATACGACGCTGCACCTGAATACGCTGGATCTCGCCCAGGGTGATCTCTTCCCTCAGTTGCTCACGGTATTGGCTCCAGCTCATGCCCTCGGCCTCAACCTTTTCACGCATCATTTCAGGCGTCAGCTTCTGCTCCTTGGCGATGTTTTCTATGGTCTGATCCAGTTGCAGGTCACCGATATGCAGACCGATGCGGTCGGCCATCTGCAGCTGCAGGCGGGTGACGATCAGACGCTCGATCACCTGAGTGCGTAGCGCCTTGTCAGAAGGTAATGACTGGCCGGCGGCTTTTGCGTTGGCTTTGACTGTCTTCAACATGTTGACGATTTCGCTTTCCAGCACTATGCCTTCGTTGATCTGAACCGTTACCCTATCCAGAGGGACGTTCTCGGCCATCGCGCCGTGGCTCATCGCCAGTGTAAGTAAAGCAAAAATCAGTTGTTTACAGGGTTTCATCCACAAAAATCCTTGGCATATTCAGGTCGGTCAACTTAGGCGTCGACCGAGTATCTAATTCGACTATTCTGATTGGACTACAAGTCCGTATCTAGGTTCAGCGCGGAGCCGATTAAAATATTAAAACTAGTTTTTCAGGTAGAGCGGCTTGCGATAGTTAAACAGGCCATCGTTAAGCATGTCCGACACCCCAAGCGGGCCGGAGCCACCTAATCCCTTGATCACAAAGTTCAGGTAGAAGCCGCTTTCGAACAGCTCCCTGTCGTTGAACGTTGGATCTAAATTGTCATCGTAGTTGGTTTTAATGCGGTAATGATAACTTAAGCGTACCGCCCAGCAACAAGATTCGTATTGAAATCCTGTGTAGGTCTCGACGCTACGATTTTCGTTGAGATCGTAATACCAGTTGCCCACGATATACCAGTTGTCGCTGATCGGCCAGGCCGTGCGCAAGCCGGTTTGCGACACATTAACAGATTCGTTGGTGTTGCTGTTAACTAAATCGGGCACGTAACGATAGCTGAGCTGCAACAGCTTGTTGACCCCGGGGCGGAAATCCAGCGTGACTTCACTCTTCTTGTTGTTCTTGTTCTTGGTGTCATATTGAATGGCGCCGCTCAAGAACCAGTCGCTGTACAGCTGGGTATTCAGTTCCGCCGCCAGCACCGAGTTGGAGGTGTTTTCCTGCTTGAAGATCTCGTTCGGGCGGGAGGGATCTGTGATGCCAACCTCGCTGTCTTCAAAGTAGTAGATCTGACCTAGGCTGAACTTGAAACGCTCCAGGTTATGATCGTCAAACAGGCGGGTGGTCAAACCCAGCGTCATCTGGTTGGCGTCTGCGATACGATCGAGACCCGAGAAGCGGCGATCCCTGAAGAGGCCGTAATAGTCATCCTGTAATAGCGCAGTGTCATAGATGCCGATGTTGGACTGATCTTCATAGCCCACATACAGGTACTGGAACTGTGGCTCCAGGGTCTGGCGGTAGTTAGTATCGAAGTAATCGGTGAAACGCTCGAAGTTGATCTGACCGTGAATACGTACCTGGGGCAGGGTACGGCTCACCGTGCTGTCCAGCGGCTCTGTACCCGTGTAGTTCTTGGTGTCCTGCCAATAGTTGGTCTGTAACAGCTTGAGTTCACTGGTCAGCGAGCCTGCAGGCCCGTGGATCGGCAGGGATACGCTTGGCTCGAAGTGCAGACGGCTGGCGGTGGCATATTGATCTTCCTTGTGGCGGAAGTTGCTCGCCTCTCCCATGAGGTTGAAGTCTATGCCTTGCCACAATCCGGGCGCGCGATAGTTAAAGCCAATCTGCGGCATCACCTGGTAGGGAGATTCTTCCTCACCCAGTACCTTGATGTCCTGCACTCTGGCCGACATGTCCCAGTTATCGTCGAAATAGGCGATTTCGCCTATGCGCGAGATCTGATTGTCCGTGGCACGCAGCACGTCAGAGGGTAGATCGTTGAAGTAGTTGTTATCTGACACATCGGTAAAGTTGGCCAGTACCCGCCAGTTGTCGGCGATGGCCCCTTGATGCTGCCAGTGGTAGAGGTAACGGTCGGCGCGGTTGGGTACCAGATCGTCTTTGCCTAGGTATTCGACATTTAACTGCCCCTGCTGTGCCTCGCCGGCAAGATAGCGAAACTCAGACTTGAGGAACAGGCCGCGAGCCGACATATAGTGCGGGGTAAAGGTGAGATCATACTCTGGTGCTATGTTCCAGTAGTAGGGCGTCGCCACCTCGACACCATTGGTGGTACTGGTGCTGAAAAACGGGAACAGGAAGCCCGACTTACGTTTTTCCGACACGGGAATCGTCATATAGGGCAGATAGAAGACTGGTACATCGCCGATTTTCAGTTTGGCGTCCCAGAGCTCGCCCCACTCTTCGCTGCTGTCTATCTTGATGGTCTCGGCTTCCAGCAGCCAGGAGGTATCGCCTGGCGGACAGGTGGTGAAGCTGGTATTAGACAGGTGCAGGTTGTTGTCCTGGGTGATCTCCAGGTTTTCCGCGTCGCCGTGGATCTGCTGGCCGTGGAGCCAATATTGGGCGCCCTTAAGCTGGGCACTGTTGCTGCGCATCTCGGCGCTCAGGGAGTCTGCCGTGACGGTAAACATATTGTCTTGGAACACCAGGTTGCCGTTAGCATCCAGGCGCTCGTTAGCCTGATCCAGCACGGCACTGTCTGCGGCGATATGACGGCCGCCTTGGCTGAAAGTCACATCTCCCTGGAAAGTGGCCTTGTCACCCATCTTGGCGTTGGATGAGTCGGAAACGATCTTAATCTGCTGCAGATCCAGAGGGCGTTCGTCTGTGCTGGGTTCTGGAATAGGTACGGGCGGAAGTACCAGACACTGGGCACCGGGCGCGGGAGTGGTTTCCGATTCGTCTGCCAAGACTAGCTGCGGGAGTAGCGCCAATGCCAATAAGTAACGGATATGCATCTTTTATCGTTTTTGTGATTTCTTAGTCTAGACAAGTTATCGGTGAGAATAGTTGCATCCCCCTTAGGAAGCAACTTAGCAAAAGAGATAGAATCATCTTAATTGCTGTTTCTATTTTGCTTTATAATAAAGCAATTTTCTTCTAAGAGCCATGAGGTGCCCTTGTCAGATCCAAGATTTCTTGCCCTTAATTCATGGATAGCGCGAACTTTAGGCGATGAGGCGCAGCTAGCCTTAATTTCCGGTGACGCCAGTTTTCGCCGCTACTATCGTGTCCAGTATCTAAGCCAGACTTTTATCACCATGGACTCGCCGCCGGATCTGGTGCCCGTCGCCCCCTTTATCGACCTCGCAAACGCCTATCATGATCATGGCATCCTGGCGCCAGAAGTTAAGGCCGCCGAGCTGACACAGGGCTTTCTGTTGCTCTCCGATCTCGGTGATACCCAGCTCCTCGAGGTGCTGACGCCTGAGAATGTCGAGCAATACTATGGCAAGGCCCTTGGCTTGCTTGAGGCGCTGCAGACCATCACCTCGTCGGCTGGGCAGCCCTTGCCCGATTATGACGACGCCTTCGTGCTGCGGGAGCTTACTATCTTCATCGAGTGGCTGGTCGAGCATCATCTGCAACTGACCCTGGATAGTCAGACGCGGCAGATGATAGATGGGTGTTTTAGCCTGCTCATCGAAAACGTTGCCCAGCAGCCCAAGGTGGGCATGCACAGGGATTACCATAGTCGTAATCTGATGCTCTGCGATGACGAGCTGGCGGTGATCGATTTTCAGGACGCGGTTATCGGCCCTATCACCTATGACGCCGTCTCCCTGCTGCGGGACTGTTACGTCCGTTGGCCGAATCATGTGGTCGAGCCCCTGCTTAATAGGCACTATCAGCAGATGCGCGCCTTGGGCCGCATATCCGGTGAGGTGGCGTTTAGCCAGTATCGCCGTTGGTTCGATCTCATGGGGATGCAGCGTCACCTGAAAGCCGCAGGTATCTTCTGCCGCCTCAACTATCGCGACGCCAAACCGGGTTATCTGAAAGATATTCCGCTGACCCTGAGCTACGTGTGCGATATAGGGGCACAATATCCTGAATTTGCGCCTTTCATCGCCTGGTTAAGGCGTGAGGTGATGCCGCACATGACCAGCGACAAGCTGTCTCAGCTGACAGGTCATGTGGAGGTACAGGGATGAAGGCCATGATACTCGCTGCCGGTCGCGGTGAGCGCCTGCGCCCGCTGACAGATAGCCTGCCTAAACCTCTGGCTGAGGTCGCGGGCAAGCCGCTGATAGTCTATCACATAGAGCGTCTGGCGAAGATAGGCATCACAGAGATAGTGATCAACCACGCCTGGTTAGGACATAAGCTCGAAGCCTATCTGGGTGATGGCAGCGCCTGGGGCGTCAGCATCAGCTACAGCCCTGAGACAGAGGCGTTAGAGACAGGCGGCGGCATCAAGCAGGCCTTGCCCCTGCTTGGGGATGAGCCCTTTGTGGTGCTCAATGGCGATGTCTACATCGACAGCCTGCCCAGGGTGAAGGGCTTGTCTCTCGAAGCGGCGCTCGATAAGGCAAGAGTCACCGAGTTGATGGGCGAGCACCAGGCCTACCTCTGGTTGGTGGATAACCCTAAACAGCATCCAGAGGGCGATTTCGCCCTGGAGGCGGGCAAGGTTAATGACAGCGGCGAGCCCAGGCTGACCTTCTCCGGCATGGCCATTTATCATCCGCGCTTTTTCGATGACGCGCCCTGCGGGCGTTTCGGCCTGGCGCCGCTGTTGAGGGCTAAGATGCAGCAGGGACTGATAGCTGGTGAGCACTATTCTCACCTCTGGTGCGACGTGGGCACCCTGGAGCGATTGCAGTCACTGGACGCCGAACTGCGCGCGGCACAAAAACACAATAAAGGTTGTTAGATGAAGATTTGGGGTAAGTTTTTTGGGTTTGCCATAGGTTTCATGTTTGGCCGCATCATAGGCGGTATCATAGGTCTCTGGCTGGGCCACCTCTATGACAAGAAGCGTGGTGAGGTGGAGCAATTGATGGGTAAGGGCAGCGATCGACAGGCGCTGTTTTTCAATACCGCCTTCGCCGTCATGGGCCATGTGGCCAAGGCCTCGGGTCAGGTGACCGAGAATGATATCCGCCTGGCGACGGCGCTGATGGATCAGTTGCGGCTCAGCGGCGATGCCCGCCGCGAGGCTCAGGCGGCCTTTACTCAGGGCAAGGCCGCCGATTTCGATCTCAAGGCGTCACTGCGCACCTTCAGGCTGATCTCCATGGGGCGACGTGAACTGCTACAGATGTTTCTGGAGATCCAGATCCAGACGGCACTGTCGGACGCCGAGCTAGATGCCAAAGAACATGCCATACTCTTAACCGTGGCGAAGGAGCTGGGCTTTAGCCGCGAGCAACTCGATGAACTACTCAAGCGCTGGCAGGCGGAAGTGAACTTCCAGCGCCACGGCCGCCAGCAGACCTCCATTAACGATGCCTACGAGGTGTTAGGCCTCAACGAGCAGGCATCGGATCAGCAGGTAAAGCGTGCCTATCGTAAGTTGATGAATGAGCATCACCCCGACAAGTTAGTCGCCAAGGGGCTACCCGCCGAGATGATGGAACTGGCCAAACAGAAGGCGCAGGATATTCAGGCCGCCTATGACAGGGTAAAGCAAGACCGCGCCATGAGATAATCATAAACAAGTAAAGGAGAGGGCGATGAAGGGAATAAGGCTGATCTTATTGACGGGACTCTTAGCATGGATGACGGCTCAGGTTGCTTGGGCAAAGTCGGATATCTTCGTCGCTCCCTTCGGTGGTTATAGCTTTGGCACCAGTGAACTCGATGCCACAGATATCGGCACTAGCACCCAAGGCAGTATCAGCATCAAGGACTCCAGCCACTACGGCATCATAGTGGGGATGAAGACCCGGGATCCTGGCGATGTCTACCTACTCTACAGCCACCAGAGCACAGATATGCACGTTGGTGGTATGTTTAATCCCAACCGCTTGGCAAAGCTTGAGCTGGATTACGCCCACCTCGGGGGCTCGCTCTATTTTCCCAAGGGAGATCTGCGTCCCTATGTTACCGTCAGTGTCGGCATGACACAGATGCGTCCGTCCGGGGATTTCTCTGATGAATCACGCTTCTCCATGGGCATAGGGGGAGGCGTGGAATACCAGCTCGGGGATAACTTCAGCCTGTTTGCCGATGGCCGCGGCTATGCCACCTTCATCAACAGTGATAACGAGCTGTTTTGTGATGCTAACCGCTGTATCTGGAATATCCGCGCCGATGTCATCTGGCAGGGCCAGGTGAATGCCGGATTTAAATACACTTTTTAACCCTTAAGAGAGCAGTCTTCATGAAGATAGTTGTACTCGATGGCTACACCCTCAACCCTGGCGATCTCGATTGGCAGCCGCTGGCAGCGCTGGGCGAGTTTCACTGCTTTGACAGAACCGCTCCGGCCGAGCTTATCGATCGTGCTCAGGGGGCCCAGGTGTTGCTGACCAATAAGACAGTGCTCGACGCAGAGAGTCTCAAGGCCTTGTCTGGGCTCGAGTATGTCGGCGTGCTCGCCACTGGTACCAATGTGGTGGATCTCAAAGCGGCTAGTGAGCTAGGGATCAAGGTGAGCAATGTGCCCGGCTATGGTCCGGACGCCGTGGCGCAGATGGTATTTGCCCATATCCTGCACCACACCCAGAGATTGTCTGATCATCACAATGCCGTGGTGGCCGGCGCCTGGTCTCAGGCGCCAGATTTCTGTTTTACCCTGACGCCGCTGCAATCGCTTAAGGGCAAGACGCTGGGACTGGTGGGCTTTGGCGATATAGGTCGGCAGGTGGCTGCTATTGCCAAGGCCTTTCAGATGCGGGTGCTGGTTAACACGCCATCTATTAAACGGGATCTCCCGGAAGGGGTCAGCTGGTGCGAGCGTGAGGCGTTATTCGCAGCCGCCGACATCATCTCGCTGCACTGCCCGCTGACGCCGGACACCCAGCAGCTGATCAATAGTGAGCGACTAAGGGCCATGAAGTCCAGCGCCATCTTGATCAACACGGCCAGGGGCGGCCTGGTAGATGAGCAGGCCCTGGCCGACGCCTTAAGCCGCGGCGAGATTGCCGCGGCCGGCGTGGATGTGTTATCGAGCGAGCCGCCAGAGGCAGACAATCCCCTGCTGAGTGCGGCCAATATCAGCATCAGTCCTCATAATGCCTGGGCGACCAGGGAGGCGAGGCAGAATCTGTTGACCATTGCCATTGATAACCTCCGGGGCTATTTGGCGGGGCAGCCGATTAATCAGGTGAATTAAGCCAAGGTCATCTGGTGGGAAAGCAAAGGGCGCCTATTGGCGCCCTTTTTGTTGTTCTTTAGTTGCTGAGGATTTAATTCAGCAAAACTTCGACCTGAGCGGCAACCTTGAGCGCCTTGTCGATGGCGTTATCAATGCTTTCCCCGCGGGCCAGGCCCACGCCGAGACGTCGACGGCCGTCGATATCTGGCTTGCCAAATAGGCGCAGTTGAGTGTTTGGCTCAACGAGTGCCTGCGCCATGCCGCGGTAGCTGATGTTATGACTCGTGCCCTCGGCCAGGATCACCGCCGATGCCGATGGGCCGTGTTGCATTATGTTGGCGATCGGCAGGCCTAAGATGGCCCGCACATGCAGGGCGAACTCCGACAGGTCTTGGCTGATAAGAGTGACCAGGCCGGTATCGTGTGGACGAGGCGACACCTCTGAGAAGTAGACCTCTTCGCCCTTGATAAACAGCTCGACGCCGAACAGACCGTAGCCGCCAAGCGCCTCAACCACCTTACGTCCGATCGCCTGCGCCTTGGCGAGCACGGCATCAGACATGGCCTGGGGCTGCCAAGACTCGCGGTAGTCGCCATCCTCCTGGCGATGACCTATGGGATCGCAGAAGTGAATGCCATTGACGGCGCTGATGGTAAGCAGGGTGATCTCATAGTCGAAGGGGACGAAGCCCTCGACGATCACCTTGCCGCCACCTGCGCGGCCGCCTTCCTGGGCATATTGCCAGGCCGAAACAATATCCGCCTCACTGCGTATGATGCTCTGGCCCTTGCCCGATGAGCTCATCACAGGTTTGACGACACAGGGGAGGCCGATGTCGGCGACTGCCTGCTCAAACTGGGCCTGGGTGTCGCAGAAGAAATAGGGTGAGGTGGGGAGAGCCAATGTCTCGGCGGCGAGGCGGCGAATGCCTTCGCGATCCATGGTGAGCTGGGTTGCCTTGGCGGTGGGAACGACATTCACTCCTTGCGCTTCCAGCTCGACCAGGGTCTGAGTGGCGATCGCCTCGATCTCGGGGATCACCAGGTGGGGTTGTTCCTGCTCTATGATGGCGCGCAGGGCCTCACCGTCCAGCATGTTGATCACATGAAACCTGTGGCTGACCTGCATGGCCGGCGCGTTGGGGTAGCGGTCGACGCCAATGACCTCGACGCCCAGACGTTGTAGTTCGATGGCAACTTCTTTGCCGAGTTCGCCGCAGCCTAGCAGCATGACGCGCCTAGCGCCTTTTGAATAGGGTGTGCCTATCATGGTGTGGGTACCTTTTTATCTTGAGTGGGTCGTGCGCCCAGCTTCGATTATTTGGTGACTATCTTACCTCTTAGCAAGGAGTATGCAGACCCCTTACGCCGACAAGTGTGTACTGGATCAAGATTATGACGCGAATTTAGGAAAGCATTATCAGCAATTTATGGCTAGTATGGATAAAGTAAAATTGCGAGATTTACTTGTTTGCGCCAATCTCGATGGCGCGGTGTGTTGTGGTTAAATAGGTTCAATAACAATAAGGAGTGAGCCGTGTTTCTGGATTACTTTGCTTTAGGTGTCATCATCTTTGTCGCCGTTTTCCTGTTTTATGGGGTGATCGTGATCCACGATATTCCTTATGAGATAGCCAAGAAGCGTAATCATCCCCAGCAAGATGCCCTGCATGTTGCCGGTTGGGTGAGTCTGTTTACCCTGCACGCTATCTGGCCCTTCTTGTGGATCTGGGCGACCCTGTATCGCGAGGACAGAGGCTGGGGCTTCAACAAGGTGGTCGAGCGAGAGCTGGCGCTGGAAGATGAGGTCAAACAGCTCAATCAAACCATCGCCAAGCTTGAACAGCGTCTGAGCGCCGTCGAGGGCGGGCAAGCGGCCTTGCATGTGGTCGAGACACAGTCAGATTCGCAAGAGAAGGAGTCATAAGATGGATCTATTACTCATTCTGACCTACACCGCCATCTGTATCGCCATCTTCAAGATCTTCAAGATACCACTCAATAAATGGACTGTGCCCACGGCGATTCTCGGCGGCATAGTGATCGTCGGCGCCCTGGTGCTGCTGATGAACTATAACCACCCCTACACGCCCTATGCGCGTCAGGTGTTTGCCACGGTTCCCATCAACCCCGCGGTGCGTGGCCTGGTGACCAGTGTCGAGGCCAAGCCCAATGTGCCCCTGAAGAAGGGGGATGTGCTGTTTCGCATCGATCCTAAGCCCTTCGAGGCGGTGGTGATGCAAAAGCGCGCGGCACTGGCTGCGGCCGAACTCGAGGTGCCTCAGCTAGAGGCGGCCTGGCAGACGGCTCAGGCCAGTGTGGAACGAGCCACGGCCGATAGAGACAGAAGCAAGTCGGCGTTCGAGCGATACGAGAAGGGGCGCAAGCGTGGCGGTGCCAACTCGCCCTTTACCGAGCTGGAGCTGGATAACAAACGCCAGCTCTACATGGCCTCCGAGGCGCAGCTTACCGCGGCCCGCTCTGAAGAGTTGAGGGTCAGGCTCGCCTATGAATCCAATGTTGATGGTGTCAATACCAAGGTGGCCGGGATCCGAGCCGAACTGGATAAGGCGATGTACGATCTCGAGCAAACTGTGGTGCGGGCGCCGGCCGATGGCATAGTCACTCAGATGGCGCTGCGCCCCGGGGTGATTGCCGTGCCTATGCCGCTACGCTCCCTGGTGAGTTTTATTCCCGACGAGGAGCGCTATTTTGCCGGGGCCTTCTGGCAAAACTCCCTGCTGCGCCTCAAGGAGGGAGACGAAGCCGAGATGATCTTGGATGCCGCGCCGGGTGAGGTGTTTAAGGGCCGGGTGGCCAAGGTGCTGCCCGCCATGGCCGAGGGTGAGTTTCAGTCTCAGGGGGCGCTAGTCTCCTCTATGGCACTGTTGCCCAGGGGGCGCGCCATCGTCCTGATTGAGCTGGACGATCACGAGGCGAAACGTAACTTTCCCGCCGGGGTGTCCGGTCAGGCGGCGGTCTATACCGAGCATTTCTCTCATGTGGCCGTGATGCGTAAGGTGTTGCTGCGCATGCAGGGCTGGCTGAACTACCTATTTCATTAACTGATAGCCTGTCAGTCTGGCGAGTCTAACAGAGTCCCGCTAATAAAAAAGCCCGCGTTGCGGGCTTTTTTATGGGGTAATTCATGGCGTGAATAATTGAATTTGTTGAGATACTGGGGTAACAATAGCGCTTGGGTTGGCGAACCAGGGCCAGCCTTAGCGACTAATGCTTCTGCCGCTAGTGACGGCTCATATACTGCTAGCGACTAATCTTATACCGCTAGTGGCTTTGTTTAAGGATGACTATGCAAGATATTCGCGATCTCACCGCCGTGCTTCGCTCCAATACCCCGATCGTCGTGATCGAAACCTATGAAGAGTATCGGGTGATCGAGCTGCTAAAAAGGGTATCGACCATCCTATATCAGCCGCTGTTTACCTGGAGCATCACCCAAGGGCTGGCGCGTGCCGATGTGAAGATGGGGACTCAGAAGTTCAACACAGATCCCACAGAGATCCTGGGGCAGATCAAGTCCACCAGTCAGCAGGGAATCTATGTATTGTGCGACTTTCATCCCTTCGTCGACAATGCCCCCAAGAATGTGCGTCTGCTTAAGGAGATCGCCTTAGAGTATGAGGCATTGAAACATACCATAGTCCTGGTTAGCCATGCTTTCGAGATCCCGCCAGAGATCAAACGCTACTGCGCCCATTTCTCCATCTCGCTGCCAGATACCGTGCAGCTGCAAAACCTTATCTATGAGCAGATAGACAAGGCTCGCGGCGAAGGTCTGCTGCAGAGTGTCGATGATGACGCCGTGGCTAAGCTGGCCGAGAATCTCAGGGGGCTGACCTTCGACGATGCCCGCCGTCTGGCTCATAAGGCGATAGTGGATGATGGGGCCATCACTCACTCGGACGTGGACAGGATTAACCAGGGCAAGTTTAAGCTGCTGGATATGGAAGGGGTGTTGCAGTTTGAATATGACACCAGCGACTTCTCTCAGGTGGCCGGCCTGCATAACCTGAAGAAATGGCTCTCCCATCGCAGTCCGGTATCGAGTGCAGAGGGGCGGGTCGATCATCCCAAGGGGATCTTGCTGCTGGGGGTACAGGGCAGTGGTAAGAGCCTGGCGGCCAAGGCCGTGGCGGGCATGTGGCAGCGTCCCTTGCTGCGCCTGGACATGTCGGCCCTGTATAACAAGTATATCGGCGAGACGGAGAAGAATCTGCGTAACGCCCTGGCGCTGGCCGACCTTATGGCGCCTTGCGTATTGTGGATAGACGAGATAGAGAAGGGTCTCAGTAGTGGTAGCAGCGACGATGGCACCTCTAAGCGGATCCTGGGAGCGCTGCTGACCTGGATGGCCGAGCGAAAATCTGAGGTGTTTTTGGTGGCTACGGCCAACGATATCAGTGCCCTACCACCCGAGCTGATGCGTAAGGGCAGGATGGATGAGATCTTCTTTGTGGATCTGCCAGATGATAGCGTGCGCCAGGCGATCTTCCTGATCCATCTGCAGCGTCGTCGGCTCGACCCGCTTAATTTTGATCTGGCTAAGCTGTCACAGGCCAGCCAGGGCTTCTCTGGTGCCGAGATAGAGCAGGCGATCATCTCCGCGCGTTATACGGCGCGGGCGGCGGATCAAAGCGTGTCTCAGGCGCTCTTGCTGGGCGAGTTGATGAAGACTCGCCCCCTGTCTGTGGTGATGCGGGAAAAACTGGCCGCGCTGCGTCACTGGGCGCAAGGGCGTACCGTCAACGCTCATCAATAGTGCATGCGGTCAACGCCCATCAGGAGCGAGTCTACTTGGGCTTAGGGGGGAACTGAGAGAGAATCTTGTTCACGGTTTCCCTGGTCTCTCTGGCCTTTTTCTCGCCGCCGTCATCGTAATCAAACTTATCGCTACCGCGCCAGACCAGCTTGTTGCTGGCGCTGTCGACTATGTCTATCTGGATGAGCTGCATCTTGGCGCTGTCGCTGCCCAGTGGCACGCCGACGCTGGTGCCGACTCCGACACTACCTGAGCTGCCCCAGCTGCCTGTTCCCAGGCCGATGGAGAGCCCGGAGCTCTTGGGTTTGTCCACCACCTTGAAGCCGTAGGTCACCATAAACTGGGGCTGGTCGGCGACCTGGCTGTAGCCTCTCTGGGTCAGGCTGTCGACGATGGCCTGGTCTATCCGCGCCGTGCTGAGGGGGTCGCCGATATTGGCAGGACTCTGCAGGGTGAAGCGCTTAAGCGCATCGAAGTCATACTGGGTATCGTAATCTGTGGTGGGTTTGCTGGCACAGGCGCCTACGAGTAAGGCGGCGATTGTTAGGATGAGCAGGCGTAGTGAACTCATGAGACTCCTTAATAATCATAATTTGATGCTATCAGCTTATTTATACTAGAGTTTTCAGTTTTAGTGTATGAATAAAGTTTAGCCAGTTGCCGAGATTTAGGTTATGTTTTAACTATAGGCTCATTTAGCGACCCCTTAAGTGAGCCCCTATTCAAGATGTCGCAGACAATTAGGTGTAGCTAGCCCCCATGGAACAGTTAGAGTTTTTCGAGATCCCCAGTCCCTGTATTGGTGTCTGTCAGACAGACGCTCGGGGCTATTGCAAGGCTGCCTGCGCAGCAGAGAGGAGCGCTTTAATTGGCTACACTTCTCCGATGCGCAAAAAAATGAGGTGATTCGCCTATGTAAACAGCGTCATCGCCGTCGTCGCCTGGCCCTGTTAAAGGCGAAGAAGACCGCCATCTTGGAAGAGCGTGCCGCCGCGACCCAATCACTGGATTTCGATATCGACCTCGATGCCGATTAAGGCTCTGCCCTAGTTTCTGCCGCCTGTTATTTTCTTTGTCTGCTCGCGTTCACCCTGGGCCAGCTTAGGGTAAAGACTGTGTTGCCCGGCTCGCTTGCCAGTGACACCCGGCCATTGTGCTTGTGCATGATCCGCTTGATGATGGCCAGTCCCAGTCCATGACCCTTGTTGCCATTCTGTACCACCTTGCTGCGATAGAAGGGTTCGAAGATCTTCTCTTGATCTACGGCCGCGATACCCGGGCCATCGTCGATCACCTTGAGCTGCACCGACTTGTTTTCCTGGCTGATCTCTATGGTGATATGGCTCTTGGCAAAACGCTGGGCATTGATGATCAAGTTTTGCAGCGCCCGTTCGATGAGCGAAGGGTCGCCCATCACCTTCAGCTCGGGCGTCTGCTCGTCAAAATAAATTGGAACGCTGTGGCGGTTTTGCAGGCGGCTGATGGTCTGCTGGGTAAGCCGGGTCAGCTCACAGCATTCAAACTCTAAATCCTGCTGTTGTGACTCCAGGCTGGCATAGGTGAGTAGCTCCTGCAGCAGGGTTTCCATCTCCTTCACATCTTGCTGCATCTCGTCGAGAAATTCCTGGCGCCGCTCGGGATCTGAGTCGGGGGCACAATATTGAGGCACCAGGGCCAGGGCAAACTTAAGCCGGGCCAGGGGGGTCCTGATCTCGTGGGAAACGGCGTTAGAGAGATGCTTCTGGTTCTCGATCAGCGCGCTGATGTGGCGGGCCATCTCGTTGAAGGTTGACGCCAGGGGCTGTACCTGGGAGCGGCTGGAGAGTTGGATCTGGGTGTCCCACTTGGCCTGGCCAAATGCCTTGGTCGCCAGTCGCAGCGTCTTGAGATCCCGTGACAGGGGCCAGACCCAGATCAGCGCGACCAATGCCAGGGAAAGATAGAAGAAGAGGGTAAACAGGCCGCGCAGTTGTTCCCTGGGATCTATCTCTATGGGCCCTGCCATGAGGATCTCCTGGTCATCGATCTCGATAAAATGCAGCTCGTGTTGCTCGTCCGGGGCGGTCACCAAGACGCTGTCGCGGCTGAGGGATTCATCTTGGTTGATGGCCACCTGGGCCTTAGGTAGTAGCCTGAGTGGGTAGCTGTGTTGGGTGCTAAGCTGCGAGAGAAACGCCTCGCGCTGGGCCTTGGGCAGCTTGCCGATTAGCTGGGCCAAGGCGATGAGCGGCGCGTCTTGGGCACCGCCGTCGTCGACATTGTTTTGCCAGATGCTGTCCAGGGTCCAGCCGATACCGAGAAAACTGAGGCTCAGTAGTAGGTATAGGCTGATGAAGAGTCGTTTCAACGCAGCTCCGTTAGTTGTTCCAGGCTTCTGGGGCGAATAGATATCCCTGACCCCATACCGTCTTAATTCTAAATGGGGTTTCGATATTGTCACCTAACTTCTTACGCAGTCTCGAGATGCGCACGTCGATCTTCCTGTCTTTGCCGTCGAAATCGATGTTGAGCAGGTATTGATAGATATATTGACGGCTCAGCACCTGCCCGGCTTGTGAGGCCAGCAGCCAGAGAAGCTCGAACTCATGACTGGTGAGGTCCACCTCGAGATCGCCCAGGCGAATGGCCTGAGTGTGGGGATCTATGCTGAGTTTACCGAAGCTGAGGCAGTGAGACTCCGCCTGCGGTGGCTTGGCGGTGCGGCGCAGCAAATTATTGATACGGGCGATAAGCAGCGCAGGATCGACAGGCTTCACCACATAGTCGTCGGCGCCCAGCTCTAATCCCTTGATCTGATCCTCGTTGGAACCCAGGGCGCTCATCAGCAGGATAGGGCCGGCAAAGTAGTCGGGCAGTTTTTCACAAAGAGTAAGGCCATCCATCCCTGGCAGCATGATATCGAGCAAGATGATATCTGGTTTGTAGTTGATCAGTCGGGTCAGTACTGTGTCACCACGACGCTCAACTTCCACGTGCATTCCATGCGACTTTAAATAATCCACAATCAGGTTTGCCAGACGAATATCGTCTTCGACGAGCAAGACTCTATGGGTCGATTGAGATTCTGTCATTAGAATAGACTCCAGGGGTTGCGATAACGACGCCTCACCTGAGGCGACGAAGTAGGGGTAACTTTTAATTTTACGCCGGCCAAAGTTTGGTGGCTTTCTTTGTCTATCATGACAAATTGAATATCTTTTTGTGTCTCAACCTTCACGGTGAGCGAGTGGGTATTGGGGGAATCGGCGCACCACTTCTCCAGGTCGCTATGATCCGACATGATACAAACCACCTGGGGATAGGGGGTTTCCCAGTTCAGTACCAACTCAATTTCACAGCTCTGTTCGACATTGGCCGTGATGCAAAATTGGGGTGACAATGACAAGCTGGCCGTAGACTCTTGGCCCGCGGCATAGGTAATGTTACACAGTAAAATAATGGCAATAATTGCCTGTATCAGCCTGAAAGTCATTGAAAACACAAACCTTAAAACCTATAGGCTGTGCCGATAAAGTAAGTGTTGGTGTAACTTTCGGTGACGAGCGGGCTGTCGGTGATCGCATCGGCCAGGTCGGTATAGCGCACCAGGAAGAGCAACTCCCAGTGCTCATTCATTATGTATTGTGTCGTCAATTCTAATCCTAAATTAGTGCCAGAGCCGGCACGATAGCGTTCACTCCAATATGCATTCTCGCTTGGACGTACGCCGTAATAGTAGTTGATGATCTCTTCGCTCTTCCAGTTGGCCACCGCGGCGACTTCAAATTTCCAGTCGGTCAGCGACAGGTTGTAGAGCCATTTGACCTTGCCCTCCATGCCTGAGTGGACATCGAAAAGGTCGTGGGCCAAGGCGAGGTTGATTATACCGACCGGAGTGTAAATAAACGCTTCGGCTCCGCCAAGAAGTGTAAATTTTCTGTCTTCGAGTTCGTTGAAAAACGGCTCGGGCTCGGCGCCAAAGGCTTGAAATCGTGAGGTAAGCGCCGGTGTCGAGCTGATCTGGCTGGTACCAGAGATAAAGATGTTCGACGGATCCCAACGGTAGAAGTAGGCGCTGTCGCTGCTGAAGCTGGTGGTCAGGTTGAGGCTGAACAGCTCCTCGTCCGCCAGGGTGTAGCCCAGATTACCATTGTCGAAAAACCAGCTGTCGCCATAGTAGGCCAGGGTCGGTGCCAGGTAGATGGGGATATCGTCGTAGTCGCGGATGGGGTTACTGCGCTTGCCATAGCCGAATGCCAGGCCGAGTTGCCATTGGCCAACCTCGATGCATTCATCATCCATATGACAAACCTTCTGCTCTTCGGCCTGGATGGCAAAGGAGAACAGCAGAGTCGTAAGTAGGCCTGTCAGCAGCTTGTTTTTCATGGGTATAGATACACTAAATCGGATCAAACAGGAGTCTGAGCAAAGATTACCATTTACGTCATATATGCACAGCGTTTTCGCTATTCCTGATGCAAAATGATACAGCTTGATGCCTTGTGTTGGTTGCGTTTTGGTGAAATGTTGCGCAGTGATAGGGAGCCTGTGATCCCTTTTAGCTATAGAGTTTACTGACTTGTTGCAACTGCCTCTGCTGCTCGGTGCGCTCCCCCTCTCTGGGCATGGCCAGGCCGACGGTGCGCCTGAGCTGCAAGTCGCCAATCGCCTTATAGATGATGTTGTTCTGCTCCATCAGTACCGGCAGTGCTGGCACCAGGGCGATCCCCACGCCGGCGGCCACTAAACCCACGGCATATTCCACCGTCTGGATCCGCGCGCGGATCTGCATCTTTATCCCCTCGAGATCCATCAGCTGTTGCAGATCCGCCAGGGCCTCGCAGGGGGCGCGGTGGATGAAGGGCTGGCCGCTAAGATCCTGCAGGCGAATCTCTTTCTTCAAGGCCAGGCTCATGTTGGAAGGGATTGCCAGCAGGTAGTCGTCATGCCAGATGGGCTGAAATACCTCATCGGACTTTAGCTGGCTGGTGGTGATGATACGGGCATCGCAGGGCTCGTTGGCCTCGACCAGGGTAAGCTCCATATCATGGCAGGCCTGACTAAAGTCTTTGAGCAGCATGCTCATGCGTTGTACCCCGAGTGAGTTGATCAGGCCAAGCTTAAAGGGCTGGCGCTGCTCGGGGGTATTAAAGAGCGAGGCTATCGCCTTGGACTCGTTTAACAGGCGCTGGGCCAGGGGGTAGAGGCGCTCGGCCGACTCTGTTGGGCTGACCCCTCGGCCGTGGCGCTGGAAAAGTTGGGTATTGAGCTCATCTTCCAACTGGCTGATGGCCGAGGAGATCGACGGCTGGGCGATATAGCACTGCTTAGCGGCGGCGCTGATGGTGCCTTTATCGTAGACGGCGACGAAGTAGCTCAGGGCTCTCAGGTTCATCTTTACCCTTACGTAAGATATAGAAAATAACTATGTAAGCTAAACAAAAAGAATATTTTTCCTACGGATAAATTATGCCTATGCTAGTCGAATTAGCAAGTGGTGAATTAGTCACCAGCGACAACCACAACAATAATGACAGCAAGGAACAGACTCATGGCTCGAGTGAAATTTGATTGGCAAGATCCACTGCAATTCGATGCGCTGCTTAGCGAAGATGAACGCATGATCCGTGACATGGTGCACGACTATGCGCAAGAAAAGTTGATGACCCGGGTATTGATGGCCAATCGCGAGGAGCATTTCGACCGTGAGATCATGAACGAACTGGGTGAGCTGGGACTCCTGGGGGCGACCCTGCCCGAGGCCTATGGCTGTGCCAATGCCAACTATGTCAGTTACGGCCTGGTGGCCCGTGAAATCGAGCGGGTCGATAGCGGCTATCGTAGCGCCATGAGCGTGCAGTCGTCATTGGTGATGCACCCCATCTATACCTATGGCAGCGAACAGCAGCGCCAGAAGTATCTGCCTAAGCTGGCCACCGGCGAGTGGGTAGGCTGTTTTGGTCTGACCGAGCCGGATGTGGGCTCAGATCCCGGTGGGATGAAGACCCGCGCCGAGCGCATCGAGGGGGGTTATCGTATCAACGGCGCCAAGATGTGGATCACCAACTCGCCCATCGCCGACGTGTTTGTGGTGTGGGCCAAGCTCGACGGGGTGATCCGCGGCTTCATCCTGGAGAAGGGGATGAAGGGGCTAAGCGCGCCTAAGATTGAGGGTAAGTTCAGTCTCAGGGCATCGATCACGGGTGAGATAGTGATGGACAATGTTGAGGTGGGGGAAGAGGCGCTATTGCCTAACGTCGAGGGACTCAAGGGCCCATTCGGCTGCCTCAACAAGGCTCGCTACGGCATCGCCTGGGGCGCGCTTGGCGCCGCCGAATTCTGCTGGCACGCGGCGCGTCAATATAGCCTAGATCGTATCCAGTTTAACCGTCCGCTGGCCGCCACTCAGCTGATCCAGAAGAAGTTGGCCGACATGCAGACAGAGATCACCACTGGTTTATTTGCCTGCCTGCAGGCCGGTCGCTTGATGGATCAAGATGCCTTACCGGTCGAGGCCATCTCACTGATTAAGCGCAACTCCTGCGGCAAGGCACTGGATATCGCCCGTACCTCCCGCGACATGCATGGCGGCAACGGCATCAGCGATGAGTTCCATGTCATTCGTCACGTGATGAACCTTGAGGCCGTCAACACCTACGAGGGTACCCATGATATTCATGCGCTCATCCTGGGTCGTGCGCAGACCGGTATCCAGGCCTTCGGCTAATTCCTCTCCTTCAGCTCGGAGCGACGGCGTCGCTCCGCCTTCTCGTCGCAGCGGCCTGTTGAACGCCTGTGGTCTAGGCCTTGTTGCGCCCAATTGAGGTAGATCAACTTGGAAGATAGAGCTATTGCCCTCGACAGGCAATTTGTCGAACGTGTATCACAGCAAGATTTCCTGGAGATAGAGCAGGGCTGGTGCCACACCCGCCTGGGGCTCAGCGATGCCGATTTTGTCGGCATGTTCGAGTCTCAGATGAAGAGCCGGCTGCTGGATCTCGAGTCCCGTAAGATGCGGGCCCGCAATCAGGGCTTCTATACCATAGGCAGCTCGGGTCACGAAGGTAACGCCGCCTGCGCCGCGGCGCTGCGCCCGACCGATATGGCATTTCTGCACTATCGCAGCGCGGCCTTCATGATAGAGCGGGCGCGTCAGGTGCCCGGCGAGACGTCTCTGTGGGACATGCTGCTCTCCTTCGCCGCCTCTAGCGAAGATCCCATCTCGGGCGGACGCCATAAGGTGCTCGGCAGTAAGCGCTTGATGATACCGCCGCAGACCTCCACCATCGCCTCTCACCTGCCTAAGGCGGTGGGTGCTGCCCTGAGTATTCCCCTGACCCAGCGGCTGGATATCGACAGCGTCTTGCCCGAGGACAGCCTGGTGTTCTGCAACTTTGGTGACGCCTCGGCGAACCACGCCAGCGCCCAGACGGCGATAAATGCCGCGGGCTGGGCCGCTTATCAGCAGGTGCCACTGCCGCTGCTATTTGTCTGCGAAGACAATGGTATCGGCATATCCACCGCCACTCCGAGCGGCTGGATCGCAGCCAACTTTCGCGACCGCGCCGGCATCAAGTATTTCTATTGTGACGGTCGGGATCTACTGGATTGCTATCGGGTCAGCCGCCAGGCGGCCGAATATGCCAGAGTCAAGCGGCGCCCCGTATTCTTGCATGTCAGAACGGTTCGCCTGATGGGGCATGCCGGCAGCGACGCCGAGATTGCCTATCTGAACAAACAGAAGATTTTCGATAACGAGGCGCAGGATCCACTGCTGCTCACGGCCAAGCAGATCATCGAGGCCAAGCTGATGAGCCCGGATGAAATCGTCGAGCAGTACCAAAGCCTCAAGGCGCGTATCGCGGCCATTGCCAAGGTCGCGGTCGAGCGGCCCAAGCTCACTAGTGCCCAGGCGGCGATGGCGGCAGTGGTCCCGCCTGTAAATGACCAGGTTCAGTCACACCAAGATCTGTCCGATGAAGCCTTTGCGCGGCTATTTAGCGCAGACAAGAACTCCCTGGGTAAACCGCTGCACATGGGTAAGCTTATCAACATGACGCTCACCGAGTTGATGGCACGTCAGCAGAACATAGTGGTGTGCGGCGAGGATGTGGGCAAGAAGGGAGGGGTGTATCATGTCACCTCGCGTCTGGTGGAGCGCTTCGGGCCTAACCGGGTGATCAATACCCTGCTCGATGAGACCTCGATATTGGGGCTGGCCATCGGCATGGCCCATAACGGCCTGCTGCCGATTCCCGAGATCCAGTTCCTCGCCTATGTGCACAACGCCGAGGATCAGATCCGCGGCGAGGCGGCGACCCTGCCGTTCTTCTCTAACGGCCAATTTACTAACCCCATGGTGATTCGCATCGCCGGTCTGGGTTATCAGAAGGGCTTCGGCGGCCATTTCCATAACGACAACTCCCTGGCGGTGTTTCGCGATATACCTGGCCTCATTCTGGCCTGTCCCTCCAATGGCGAAGATGCCATGGGGATGCTGCGTGAATGCGTGCGCCTGGCGGAGCAGGAGCTGCGACTGGTGATCTTCCTTGAGCCGATTGCCCTCTACATGACGCGGGATCTGCACCAGGAGGGCGACGGCCTCTGGAGTCATGCCTATTGCCCCCAGGAGCAGGCAAAGGCGTTACCCTACGGTGAGCTGGGTGTCTACGGCAAAGGCAAGACACTGGCTATCCTCAGCTATGGCAACGGCTATTACCTCAGCCGTCAGGCCGAGCGTGAGTTGGCCGAGCGGGGGATAGATTGCCGGGTTATCGATCTGCGCTACCTCATCCCGCTTAACGAGGAGGCGATCATTGCTGCGGTCAGCGAGTGTGAACACCTGCTGATCGTCGATGAATGCCGCCGCAGCGGTTCGGTGAGTGAGGCGATAGTCACCTGTGTGCATGAGCGCCTGGGGGATCTCGCGCCGCAGATGGCCAGGCTGACCGCCGAGGATTGCTTTATTCCACTAGCGGAGGCGGCGACCCTGCCGCTGCCAGGGCGCTCGCAGATAGTCGAGGCCGCCCTTGCCCTGATTGGTGAGCAGGCTTTGATTGGTGATCAGGCTTTGGTTGGTGAGCAGGCTAAAGATGACGAGGGGAGTGCAAACATCCAGCGCACAGGAGTGAGACAAGCCTTATGACACAGGAAGCTAAGATGATGAAGACAGGCGAAACGGCGGCGACAGGCAAGCTAAGAGCGCTGGTGGTGGCGCCGGGAAGAGGCTGCTACAACAAGGAGGAGCTCGGCTATCTCGCCAGGTACCATAGCGACAAGCTTGCCTTTATCGAGGCAGTCGATGCCTATCGGCGTGACTTGGGGCAGAAGCCCATCGCCGAGCTCGATGCTCAGGGTAAATACTCCTTCAAGCTGCATACCCCGGGGGAAAATGCCTCGGCCTTAATCTATGCCTGCGCCATGGCCGACTTTATGGATATCGACCGTGAGCGCTTCGATATCGTGGCGGTCACGGGTAACTCCATGGGCTGGTATATCGCCCTGGCGCTGGCCGGCGCCCTGGATGAGCGCGGCGCGATTGAGGTGATCAACACCATGGGCAGCATGATGAGTGACGGCCTGATTGGCGGACAGATGATCTATCCAGAGATGGATGACAACTGGCGCCGGGACAAGACCAAGACAGAACTGCTGGATAGCGTTATCGCCGAGGTGAATGAGCTGGCCGGCTGTGAGCTCTATACCTCTATTCATCTGGGGGGATATAGGGTACTGGCGGGTAACGAGGCGGGGCTGACTCAGGCTGAGGCCCTGCTGCCAAGGCTTGAAGAGCGCTACCCTATGCGACTGTATAACCATGGCGCCTTTCACTCGCCACTGCTGATGGATATTGCGCGCCGGGGGCAACAGGCCCTGCCGGAGTCGCTGTTTCATCGCCCCAGATTGCCCATGGTCGATGGCCGGGGACATGTGTGGAATCCTTTCTCCACTGATTTGGCACGACTGCACAGCTACACCTTAGAGCATCAGGTGGTGGCGCCCTATGACTTTAGTCAGGCGATGGCCGTGGGGGTCAAGGAGTTTGCCCCAGATTGCGTGATAGTGCTGGGACCGGGTAACACCTTAGGCGGACCCGTGGCGCAGACGCTGATCGCCAACCAATGGTTTGACTGGCAGAGCAAACAGGATTTCGGCGAGGCGCAGAAGTTGGCGCCTAAGCTGATCGCCATGGGCAACCCCGCGCAGCGACCCATTGCCACGGGAGAATAAGGGCGTTGCTATGCTTATTGTACCTATGGCATATTGCCTTCTTTTATAAGGAAATATAGGACGTTTATGGCCGAGCAGCAGTTCAACTCCCCCCAAGCCCCGGAGATCACTATTCGTCACAGCACAGATGGCGACATAGAGGGGATTTTCGCCTTGTTCGGTCAGCCTAGCTGTTATGCCGGTACACTGCAGCGTCCCTATCCGTCGCTGGCCTTCTGGCAGAAACGCCTGAAGGATCTGCCGGAGAACTGTTACAGCTTGGTGGCCGTGCGTGATGGGCAGATAGTGGGGCAGCTTGGCATGGAGGTCTACAGCAATGCCAGGCGCAAGCATGTGGCCAACTTTGGCATGGCGGTGTGTGAGTCGGCGCGTGGGCAGGGGATCGGCAGTGCCTTGCTGGCAGCCATGATAGATCTGGCGACCAACTGGCTGGCGGTGCGTCGTATCGAACTCGAGGTCTATACCGATAACGAAGCTGCGGTTGCGCTCTATAAGTCCCATGGCTTTGTGATAGAAGGCGAGGCCAAAGATTATGCCTTTCGGGATGGCGGCTATGTGAACGCCTTCCTGATGGCCAGGTGCAGCTAAGCCCTGATTTTGAGCTCTGTCTTTGAGCCCTGTCTCTGATGCCTGTCTTTAAGGCCAGGGCTTGAATCCTAGCTTTTAGCATTAGCTTTAAATACTCTCTAAGCGCCCAGGCACAGGCGCTATCTGAGACGCAAAACTGATCTAGATCAGCAGATGGTTAACTAAGATCTTCTGCTGATTTTTTTGATGGGTCGATCACGTAAAGTCGTAAAGTGTGAGGCTCGTCCTATCTACCGGGGTTTTACTTGTCCTAAGAGCGCTCGCCTGAGATGACCCGAAACAAACTTTGTGATACCTCTCTCAAAAAGCGGGTTAGCGTGATCATGTTCGCTTTATCTGTGGGGCGATATTTATCTAAATGAATTTATTGGATATTTTTGCTGCTCGTTAATATCATCACTCGACTGTAACTCTTATCTTATTGTTTTGTATCTGTTTTTGTTATGACACGTCACCCACTCGGGCAGGCATTGTAGTGCCTTTAAGACTTCTCTAGAATCCGCCGCGATTTTGACCGCGCCATGGGGGCGCATTCACTGCGAGCGATAACGAGGGGAATTAAATGTCGACAAAATTGGCCAATCCTGCGCCTCTGGGTCTGATGGGGTTTGGTATGACGACTGTGCTGTTGAACATACACAATGCGGGCTTCTTTGACATCGATGCCATGATCTTGGCGATGGGGATCTTCTACGGTGGTCTGGGCCAGGTGCTGGTGGGCATGATGTGCTTTAAACGAGGGGACACCTTCGGCACCACGGCATTTACCTCATATGGCCTGTTCTGGTTAACCTTAGTGGGACTCATTATGCTGCCTAAGCTTGGACTTGCCGCCGCCAGTCCGAGTCATTTCATGGGCTGGTACCTAAGCCTTTGGGGTGTGTTTACCGCCTTCATGTTTGTCGGTTCTTTGCGTTACCCTCGCGCCAAGCAAGTGGTATTTGGCTCCTTGACCCTGCTGTTTTTCCTGCTGGCGGCCCGCGACTTTACCGGTAGCGAGTCGATTGGATTGATCGCCGGATTCGAAGGGATATTCTGCGGTGCCAGTGCCATCTACTTTGCCATGGCCCAGGTGCTCAATCAGGAATATGGTCGGGTGATCCTGCCTATCGGTGAGGCTAAAGCTTAGCCATATTCTATGGCGGTCTTGACCGCCTGTAGGATCTCGGTGCGATTGGAGGGCTTAAGAATATACCCCTTCAGTCCCACCTGAGCCCAGCGCTTGATCAGCTCACGGTTGTTGTTGCTGGTCAGCGCCACCACGGGAATGTCCTTACCGTCGTTATGGACCTTGAGTTGCTTGGTGGTGTTGATGCCATCTAGGTGGGGCATATAGAGATCCATGAGGATCAACGCGTAATCGTTCCCCTTGATCATCTTGAGCGCGGTCAGGCCGTCGCAGGCCTGCTCTGTGTCATATTCATCCTGCTCCAGCACCTTGACGATCATCTCGCGGTATATCTGATTGTCTTCCACCACTAAGATCTTCTTCTTGGGCGGCTTGGCGTCATGCTCATCAAACAAGGAGGAAACCAGGGCCTGACTCGGGAGCCTGCTTTTCTGTTTTGCCTGTACCTTCTGCTTGATATCTTTGATCTCGCTGTGGCGACTGGTGAGCTGCGCCAGGATGAGATCCAGACCATCTTTGATCTCCACCTCAAGCTGGGTCAGCAGGGGCTCGATATGCTGCTTCGCCAGCGATTTGACCAGTGCCTTGTCGTGACCCATGCCCTCGTCTCCATGGGGGAGCTGCTCGGTCGACTGTTCCATGGAGGCCTTGCAGGAGTCGACTGAATCCAGTAGTTGACGCTTACACTGACTGCTGAGTTCGATCAGCGAGGCGAGGTTAGTGTCTATCCGTTCTAGCTGGTCGTCATCCAGACCGGCGTAATGGTCATCCCCCTGGCTCTGTCTCAGTCCATTGTGGACTATCATCTTCAGGCGAAACTTCTCATACAGGGGGAGATAGACGAAGTAGTTGTCGAACACCCCCTTGATGCAGCTGCGAAAGGCCAAACCAGATTCCTTGTTCTTACACAGCACAATGGCGTAATGCCTGTGGACGATCTGCTGGTTTTTCAAGAGTTTGGTATAGAGCTCTATGCTGAGTTTCACTGTGCTCATGGCAAAGAGGATCACCGAGGGTTTATGCTCTTTTATCTGCTCGCCCACCAGCCTGGTCACAGGCACAGTGCGGTATTCGTCGACCTGTTCGGCGATGATGTTAGCCGCGCCTGAGATATCCTCCTCCTTCTCATAGAGCATGATCACTTCGGGGTGACGGCTGGCGACGCTAGGTTTTCGGGTCATGAGTTGATCACCTCTATCAGGGATTGCAGGGCATTCTTGAGCTGGATGATGAGCTGCTTGCACTGAGCCATATCTTGCTCGATGGCGGCGAACTCCAGTTGTTGTAGTTTGTCGGTAACCTCTTCGGCACCAATCGCCTTGGCAGAGGTCTTGAGAAAGTGCGCCCCCTGCTTGAGCCCCTTGAATTCGCGGTTGTTGTAGTGGGTAGCGAGTTCGCGCAGGCTGGAGCGGGCCTGGTTGACGAAGTCCTGTTTGAACTGGGCTATGAGGGTAGGATCATTGCCGATGAGATCGCGCATGATCTTAGGGTTGAGGATTTGGGGACTATTCTTCATGGCGATACCATTTTTGTATGACCTTCTTCAGGTCTCTCAGCTGCACGGGCTTACTGACAAAGTCGTTCATGCCCGAGCGATAGCAGTCGTCGAGTTCGGTCGCCATGGCGGCGCCTGTGATGGCGACAATGGGCACCGACTTACGTTGGGTGCTGGTTTCTATCTGGCGGATCTGTTTGGACATGTCATAACCGTCTAGATTGGGCATATGGCAGTCGGTGAGGATCAGTTTGTAATTCGCCGATTGCCATAGGTGTACACCGGCGAGGCCATCTTCGGCGAGGTTGCAACGATAGCCAAGCATGTCGAGTTGTTTAAGAATAAGCTTTTGATTTAGAGGGTTATCTTCAACGACCAGTATGTCGGCATCCCCCTTGAGTCGAGGTGCTGGCTCCTGAGTTAAGGAGTCAAAGAGCTCTAGCTCCATCTCCTCGAGATCGATGGCGAGGTCGGTGTCGAGACGTTTCTGCACCGCCTTGAGCAGCAATGCTTTGGATAACAGATAGATATCCAGGCTGTCTATCTGGGGAATGGCCAGTTTTAGCGCCTTGCGTTGATGTTGGGGCAGGGCCACAAGCCAGTTGCTATGCCCCTTGGGGCTCGCCGCCTGATTAACCAGAAAACTCAGCTCGTCTGCCTCGCCTGTGGCGAGGATAATCACCAGCTGCAGGCTTTGGGTGTCGAAACCCAGGTGCTCTGCCTGGTAGCATTTGACCCTGCCACCCTTGTCGGTCAAACACTGTTTAATCCAGTCCATCTTGCTCTGGGGCTGGCCCAGATTCACTATCCCTATGGTGTGTTGGGAAAGCGCCTGATTCTGCTCATGGCGATGGGCGCGCCAGAAGGGAAGCTCGACGCAGAATTGGGCGCCCTGACCCAGTTCGCTTTCGAGATTGACGCTACCGCCCATCAGGTTGGTGAGTTTGCCGCAGATAGCCAGCCCGAGTCCCGTGCCGCCGTAGTTACGCGTGGTAGAGCGCTGCGCCTGTACGAAGGGGGTAAAGAGGCGTTTCTGGGTCGCCTTGTCTATGCCTATGCCGTTGTCTGTCACAGTGAAACGCACCCGGGTCACGATATCATTCTGCTCGCTCACGGCTATGTTTAGCGAGACACAGCCCGTCTGTTCCTCTGTGGTGTGGGTGAACTTCATCGCGTTGCTGAGCAGGTTACTGAGGATCTGCCGTACCTTGACGATATCGCCTTCGACCCATTCGGGTAGATCCAGGGCTTCCTCTACGGCGAACCTCAACCCCTGGCGGCTGGCTACCGGTGAGAAACTCTTGATCAGATCGGCGATGACTCCGGTGAGGTGGAAGTCTTGCTGCTCAAGTTGCATCTTTCCCGATTCTATCTTGTTGATATCTAGTATGTCGTTAAGGATATAGACGAGGTTATTGGCCGAGGTTGAGGCGGTTTCGATAAGATCTCTTTCTTCGCTCGACTTATCAGCCAGGGACAGCAGTTCCAGCGCGCCGATCACCGCATTCATCGGCGTGCGAAGCTCGTGGCTGATCATAGAGAGAAACTCACTCTTGGCCTGGCTGGCGATTTCGGCTCGCTCCTTGGCAAGCTGCAGTTCTGTGGTGCGCTGCTTGACCCGGCTCTCCAGCGATTTGTAGCTTTCCTGCAGCGCCAGACGGGCTTGATAGATGGGGGTCTGATCGATACAGATGCCGTCGATGCGGCTGTTTTGATTGTTCTGTCCTTGGCTCACCTTGCCCTTAGCGAGTATGTAGATGGTCTCCTGGTTGGGCAGAATGGCGCGATACTCCTGATGAAAGGGGGTGCCGTTGGCCAGGGAGTCCTCGACGGCCGTCATTACCGTGGGTAAGTCTTCTGGATGGATCCGTTCGGCCCACTTCTCTAATACGCCAATATCTTCAAAGTTGAGGCAAAACATCTCGTTGGCTCTTTGATCCCACTGCCAGATCCACCGACCTTGTTCATCTATTTGTGCCCGCCAATTACCTATGTTACCGGCCTCGAGCGCCAGCTTCTTCGACTCGTTGGCCTCGTTAAGGGCGTCGAGCATGGCGTTGGATTCTGTCTGATCTTTGATGAGGCCGAGCAGCTTAAAGTGGCCATTGTCCAGGAAGATATGCTCGGCGAATAGCTCATAGACCCTCTCCATATCTTTTGAGTCGACACGAAAACGAAACTGAGTCTTATGTTTGCCCGCGGGCGACGGGGCGAGAAAGCTATCGAACTTATGGCGGTCTTTCACCCTGACCATCTGCTGTAGCACCTGCCAGTCTAGGGGGCTGTGATGGCTCAGCTGTAGCAACTCCTTCATCCTGTTGGAGAAACGCGTCTGGCCCGTGGCTGAGTCATAATGCCAGATGCCGATATTCGCCGAGCAGAGAAAATCCTCGAAACGCTTGAGGTAGGCCTGCTGGATATTGGGATCATCTCTCTGCGCGACAAACAGCAGCTGGTAGCGACTGTCGTCTAGACGGTGAGGGAGCAGTTGATACCAAGGAGTCTGAGACTGGCGGTGGAGGCGTACGTCGAGGGATTGTTCCTCTGTTACTGCATGGGCGATGGCATCAATGAGCGAGGTGCTTGAATCGATTTGATTAAGGGTCAATAGCTGATCGAGCGGGTGCTCGATGATGGCCGTATCATTAAGCTCAAACAAGGCGCAAAGGGCGTGGTTGGCCTCGATGATCAGTCCTTGTTCATCGCAGATAAGCTGCGCAAATGGTGAGTGGTCAATGCTTTTCCCTGTAGGCGCCATGGCATCCACATCCTTGTTATTGCTTAAGAATAAGTCTAGACCTATGTGAGCAATTTTGGGGAGTGGATTTGTGAATCTTTTTTGCGGGAAAGCTTTGGAAGGAGCGCCCCTCGGCTGCAGAGAGCGAGGGACGCTAAAATTCTAGCGGATTAGCCCTTTGGCATTGGGCTCAGTACGATTTCGACACGGCGGTTTTGTGCGCGGCCTTGTTGCGTCGAGTTGTCGGCGATCGGACGAGATTCGCCCATGCCTATAGAGCTGATGCGCTGGTTCTCGATTTCACGAGACATCAGATAGTTGGCCACTTCAGCGGCACGTACCTGAGACAGGCGCAGGTTGTATGACTCGCTGCCCGAACTGTCGGTGAAGCCCATGATATTCAGCATGGTTTCGTCATATTCCTTGGCCACCAGGGCGACGCTGTCCAGCACGTTCTTGGCGCGGCTGCTTAGCACCGACTGATCGACGCCGAAGGTCACTTCGTTTGGCATGTTCAAGATGATGTTGTCGCCGTTGCGGGTGACGCTCACGCCGGTCGATTGTAGCTGTTTACGCAGCTCGGCTTCCTGCACATCCATGTAGTAGCCGATACCACCACCGACCGCGGCGCCTGAGGCTGCACCGATAAGGGCACCTTTACCCCGGTCGCTCTTGCTCGAAGAGGCTACACCGATCGCCGCACCGGCAATGGCACCTATGATGGCACCGTTAGTCGCCTTGGCGTTTTGGGTCTCGTTGGTATACGGGTTGGTTGTTTGACAAGCCGAAATAAAAAGTGTCGAGCCGGCTAAGATTGCCGCGACGAGTTTCTGATTACTGATCATCGTTACTCCATATTTGGTTTGCCCAGGGGCGGAGACCGTCCTTAGGGCTTGTTGTTATGTGCGCTATTGTCGCATTTTGCTTGCATAATAACAAAGCGAGGCGTTTTTATCGGAATCTATACAAATTTTAATATAACTGCGGCAAATTTAGCCCTTTGTGGCCCCTTTGTTGCGCACAAACTCGCAGCTGGCTTCATCGAGAAAACGTTTCGAGAGGTAGTGTTTTTGGCCGCTAGACAGTAGCAGAAAACCTGTGGTGGTCTCCTGAATGGTGTCGATATCGTCCCACAGCAGGAGTTGTTTAACATAGAGAGATTCTGTTTTGACTCCTTGCTCGTCCAGGGTGAGGCTGGCTTCGTTGCCGGCGGCCTTACTCATCATCTGGCGGGCGAGGTACCAGGGACGCTTAAACTTGATACTCAAGGCCTCCAGCACGCCGAGGGCGATGATAAACCAGGAGGCGTAGGCGTTGACGCCCGTTAATAGCAGCGCCAGGCCGACAAGCAGGAACCCCAGTGCCTTAGCATATGCGGTGCGGGGAACATCTTGGGTCACAGAGGCATCGAAGCACTCGCCATAATAGGCTTTGTCCAGAATAAAGTGTGTGCTGTAGTGAAACGAAGAGTGAGATGAAGCTGTCATGGTCATTGAGATAGCTGAATTTTGGACACAGTGTAATCTCTTATGGATGAAGTGCAATCTTGCCGTTAGCTTGTCTTAGATCTTTGGCAAAATTTAGACTAAGTTTAGCTTTCGGATAGACGGCAACCGGCCGCGATAAGAGAGCTTTATAATGTCATTTGTGCCTAAAGGATATGTGAAGTGTAAGAAGACCCCTGTGTATAGCGAGCAGGATATGCCAGCCATCTACCGTGAGCGGCATTTTACCCGTCACGGCGTGTATGAGCAGATCCATGTGATCCAGGGGGAGCTGATGTTTTTCGGCTACCTAGACAAACAGGGGGAGGTCAATCGCGAGGTGCGCCTGTTGGCTAACGAAACGGCGATTTCCCATCCCGGTTACTGGCACAGTATCAAGCCCCTTACCCCTGATACCCGTTTCGAAATTCATTTCTTCATCAAACCCGATGGGCCGGTCGATCAGGCTTAAGCACGTATTTTGAGCAGTCTTATCAACTGTTTCTAGCAACAATTCTTTTCGAGCTGCGCTAGCGATAAATTGGCACTTCACAGGCGAGAAGTGAATAAAAGTTAACCTGACTTTCCCCGGGTTAAGTAATAGAGTCCAATGATATTTCTCGCTAAGGAAAGCCGATGAAAACCGCCCCAAACAATTTCTTGAAACATCAAGCCTCGAAACCTCAGGCCCCGAAACCTCAGGCCTCGAAACATCAGGGATCGAAATATCAGACCTTGACCCCCCAGGCCTTGAAAAGCCAGGCATCGATGGCAACGACAGATAAGGCATCGATAGCAGCGCCAGATAAGGCTGTCGCAACCGAGCCTAAGATAGCTACTGCGCCACAGGCCGGCTCCTCTTTGTTGCAAGACTTGGCCGAGATGGACACAGGCTTCGCCCTGCTGCAGTCCATGATGCGCTCCAAGACACTCACTATCATGGTGATCATCTTTCTGCTCGCAGGAGCGGGTTTTGCGTTGTTTCTTAGCAAGATGGCGGGGTAATACTCATGTTAGCGGCTAGTCTCACCGAGCTCTTTATCTGGTTTATCTGGGAGATCTTACTCTCGTTTGTTCTTTATACCACGGGCGCCGTGGTGATTGGCCTGCTAACCCTTGGCCGAGTGCAGAAGCCCTTGTACTGGCCCGCCCTGTTCCATCGGGAGAAACGCCTGGCGAAAAACGATTTTTACGCCGTCTATCTGGCAGGCTTTTTCTTCTACCTTCTGCTGTTCACCCTGGTCGTTTACTGGGGATAGGCCTTTCGCTGCAAAATATTGCGGCCTATCATCCCCAGTAGACCTAAAGCACTAGGCTGTGATCAGGCGTCGTAGCGGTTACGTTGTGCTGGCAGGTCAGTTAAATATTGCACAAACTCCACCTCATAGCCGTCGGGGTCGATAAAGTAGACGTTGCGACGGAAGGGATCGTCCTGTCCCACCTTGTCGACCTCGAAACCCGCTCGACTCAGCCTGGCAATCACGCCGTCGAGATCTTGGGTGGTGAAGGCGAAGTGCGCCAGGCCGACCCGATGGCCCTTGAGATCGCGATTTTCCCCTTCACCGTCATCGTTGAAGGCCAGATACTGATAGTCGTCACCGAAGTGAACCCAGTTGCGTGGCTTGCCATACCAGCTGCCCTTACCGCCGCCACGCACCGACCAATGAGGGAAGGCGGCCTGGTAGAAGTTGAGACTGGCGTCTAAGTCTGTGACCACGAGATTGATATGTTCTAGCTGGATCATGATTAAATTCCTTCTCTGTTAGCTTGGTGGTATTCCATTAAAAATGCGCTGGTTTAGCGCCTTGGTATCGGTGCGCTGGCTTTAGCGCTCGCGGCCTGCTACATGCCGTACTGATACTCTTGCTGTTTGGGGTAGGCTTGTTCCCTGTGGCGCAGGCGTATGGCGCCGAGGGCGTCGGCGTATTGACCGAGCATATGCAGGCTGTAATCGATACGCTCTCTCAGTCCCTGTTCTCTGGCATCGATTTCACCTTCGCCCAACACCTGCTCGACATTACGAATGATCAGATGATCAGGGATAGGTACCAGCTTGTTGTTCTTCAGGGCATTCATCTTTAACTCGGCGATAGGGTAGGCGCCGCTGATCCCGCTGGTGACCGCGACCAGTAGGGCGGGCTTGTGGGCCGTAGCCTGGTTGTCGCACAGCAGTAGGAAGTTTTTCAGCATGGGCGAGGCCATGCCGCCCCATTCAGGGGTGATCAGCACCAATGCATCGGCCTGCTTTACTAGAGGGTCGAGCTTGTGCCAGTCGCTCGCCTGGAGTGCGGCACCGTTTCTGTCGCCGTCCCAGAAGGGCAGATCGTAGCGACACAATTCGACATGCTGTATCTCACTGAATTGACTGGCATGTTCGCTAAGGTATCCGGCGACTCTGGCGCTCTGGGACCCGGGACGTTGGCTGGCACTGACGATAAGAAGTTTCATTATGTAAACCTTTTTGTTTATTTAATGTTTTATACACTAGTTGCTTTATTTAATTTTGTAAAGACTAAAGTAAATAAAAAAGTTTACTTAATCTCTGGATAGGTAATAATGGGCGCATGTGAGTCCAGAGGAGACGGCGGGTGAGTAAGAAGACCAGCGAAAAGATCATCGACTATATCAAGACCCAGGGGCCTAGTACCGCCAAGGTGTTGGCCGAGCAATTTGCATTGACCACCATGGGGGTCAGACAGCATCTGCAGGCCCTGGAGGATGAGGGGATCTTGAGTATCGAAGATAGAAAGGCCTGTCGCGGTCGCCCTACCAGATACTGGGGGCTTACCGAGAAGAGCTATAAGCTGTTCCCCGACCGTCACGATGAACTCACCAGTCAGCTGATCGACTCGGTGCGGGTGGTGTTTGGCGACCAAGGGCTAAATCAGTTGATCGAGCATAGAGAGCAGGCGAGTCGGCGTCTGTACCAAGAGGCGCTGTCACAAGCCGCCGGCCTGGCGGACAAGCTCGCGGCGCTGGCAAGGCTCAGAACACAGGAAGGCTATGTCGCCTCCGTCGAGGCGCAAGATGGCGTCTATTGGCTGCTGGAAAATCACTGCCCCATCTGTGCGGCTGCGACGCGTTGCGCCAATTTTTGCCGCTCCGAGCTACAACTCTTCCAGGAGTTGTTTACCGGACTGGCTAAGGTTAGCCGAGAGGAGCATATCATTGAGGGGGCTAGGCGCTGCGCCTATAAGCTGGTGCCTTGCTCTGAAGTAGAAAAGGCCGAGCAAGCTATGGCGGATGACAATGTCCGCTAAGCGAGCCAGGTTGGACAGGTTTATCAGTCAGCAGTGTCAGATCCCGCGCAAACAGGTGAGGCTGATTTTGGCTAAGGGCAGGGTGAGCGTCGACGGTCAGGTGGTGCGAGACGCCGACTGTCAGATAGATCAGTTCTCCCATGTGATGCTTGATGGTCAGTCGCTCAGGCAGGAGGAGGCCATCTATCTGATGCTGCACAAGCCTGTGGGGGTGGTGAGCGCGACCAAGGATAGCGAGCACAAGACGGTGATGGATCTCTTGCCTGACTATCAGGACAAGGGGCTGCATATCGTAGGGCGATTGGATCTCAACACCTCGGGATTGCTGTTACTGACGAATGATAGCCGCTGGTCGAAACGCATCATGTCACCCGAGCATAAGGTGGCCAAGCAGTACCTGGTTACCCTGAAGGCGCCACTCACCCAGGCTTATGTGAAAGCCTTCGCCGAGGGGTTCTATTTTGCCTATGAGAACATCACCACTCAGCCGGCACAGCTGGAGATCCTCGATGCTCATCTGGCCCGCGTCACCCTGTATGAGGGACGTTACCATCAAATTAAGCGGATGTTTGGCCGTTTTCGTAATCAGGTGATGGCACTGCACAGGCTCTCAGTGGGTGAGCTGACTCTGGATGAGACCCTGCCCGTCGGACAATATCGCCCGCTAACGCCATCCGAGGTGGCGAGCATTTCCGCTTAGAAGGGGCATGCCGGCATGTTTCCTTGTTTTGTCCCTCGTCTAGCACTAATTTCTGACTTCGACAAGCCAAGCATAATTGTGTGACTAATGGCTATATCGTTTTTTATATTTCTTGTGTTATAAATATTAGATTACTCACATAAACAATAGTATCGATGAGCAATCAAACACTTAAGAAAATTAGCGAACTCGATGTGTTTTGTTTGATGGTGTTTAAAGTCATTTTTCAAACTGGACATGCCAACATAGCGGCAAAGCAGCTTAACGTATCTGCACCTAAAATTAGCCGTTGTTTGAATATGTTACGCGCCACCTTCGACGATGAGCTCTTCTATCGTCGTCAACTCGGGCTCAAGCCCACCCCTATGGCGGAGTTTCTCTACGAGCCCGTGTGTCAGTTCTGTGAAGCCGTCTTAAAAATAGAACAGTCTATCAGCGAAAAGAGTAGTGAGTTGGCCAGCGATCGCCTGAGAATCGCGGTCACCTCGAGTATCATGGCCAGCCTCTCCCTGGCTTTTGCCCGTAGCGATGCCAAGACCGCCTTTAGTCAACTGCAGTTTGTGATCTGGGGGGATGACTCGGCCGATCAGATCCATAACGGTGAGCTGGATATGGGGGTGACTTTCGATGCCTGCAACGAGCATTCATTATCGGTGGATACCCTAGGCTGCCTGAGTAGTGTCTGTTTGGCGGCTAATGAGGAGCATGCCATCTGGACTCAGAGTGAGCCTTTGACTCTAGAGACTATCTGTCGTCACCCCTTTCTCTGCCTGGATGGTAAGGGGTTTAACGACAAGATCGACCCACTAGAGGTGTTCGCTCGCCAGAACGGTGCCGACATAGATTGCATAGAGAGAGTCAGTTCGCGAGATGAATGGTATAGCCATCTGTTGACCATGAACTCGGTGGCTTTCCTGCCTTGTTCCGAGGCCGAGATCTGCGGTGCCTTGCCCGGGATCCGTGTAGTACGCCTGTCTGACGAGGAGGTGGCTCGGCTTCATGGTGAAAGCATGTCGCCCCAATACCTGTTGCTGGAGAATCCTGCCGAGTATCGCCGCTACTCGATGGAGCAGAGAGAATTAATTATCCGCCTTATCAAACAGCTACTGGTTAAATGTTAATTCCACATATTGAAATTTACACTTTCAGATTTTGAAATTTCTGTTAATGAATCTTTAAATTGTAGTCACAACTTGGACTCAATTATCTAACATTTTGTCGTTACTCCCTTATATTTGAGGTACTGCAATAGCAGACAATACCTACAAAGGGATATGGCGATGAAAAAAAATAAAATTACCTTATTAGCCATGGCACTCTTCTGTGCCATTGGTGTGAGTGCGTGTGGTGATGGTGATGATGGTAAAGATGGCGCGCCAGGTGAACCTGGCGTTCCTGGTACTCCTGGTACACCTGGTGCCCCCGCGGGATCGACTGTTGATGCTGTAGCCACAGCCGCAGACTTCAAACTGACTCTACAACCTGCCGACATCGTAGTAGTAGGAGCTGATGACTTCTCTATTAAGTTCACCGCGACAGGTAAAAATAGTAAAGGAGATGATGTTCCGTTCACTGGCCTGGACAAGGTTGCCCTCTATGTTACCAACCAGGTCGCTAACGCTACTGACAGTGGCGCACCTATGCTCTGGTCAAACAATGCTATCGCAAACGAGTTTGGCTCAAGCATGTACTGTACACCTACCGGTAAGGCAACTGCCCGTGGCGGCGCCGAAGTTAATGCCTGTACTCTGGTGGAAGATCCTGAAAATCCAGGTACCTACACTGGTACTTGGGAGCATGACGGTAATGCCCCTGTAGTGGCCGCGGCTGGTGATCCTAACAGCATGTTCCGCGTCATGGTGCGTACCTACAACGTGACCGATGCAAATGGTGTATCGATATCCGACAAACTCCTCTCTACCCCGCTCGATTTCATTCCGGCAACGGGTGAGATGGCCGTATCGGCCAAAGATTCGGTATCAAGTGCCGCATGTATTCAGTGTCACAGCGAGTTGATGGGCTATGGTGATGACGATAAGCGTATCGCTAATATCGGTGCTCACCACAACTATCAGAAAGTAGAAAACTGTATCGCGTGTCATAACCCAGCTTATGCCGCCGATCAAAATGATCCTGAAAAAGGCTTTAACCCTAACTTCAACGCTATGATCCATACCATACACGCGGGTGGTCATCTTGCTGAGTGGGGCGTGCTGAAAGGTGAAGCATTAGAAGAGTTTGCTGGCGTTCACTTCCCAGCTGAGCTTAATGAGTGTAAGACCTGTCACGACAATGGCAATCAGTGGAAAGAAAACGTTTACCGTGAGGCGTGTGTAGGTTGTCACGTAACGGTTAATTTCGAAACTGGTGAAGGTCACTCTGACTTCCAGTTGCCACAGGCTGATGATTCACAATGTATGAACTGTCACATAGGTAACCTGAGCCCAGAAATGGTGCATAAGGTAGGCAACAGAGCGATTGAACAGGAACAAGTTGTCCTTGATTTCCAAGGTGTGACTGTGACTGACAATGGCGATGGCACCAGTGCATTGACCGTAACCACTAAGGTTACCATCAACGGCGCAGCACCTGCCGATGGCACTATGCTAGATCCATACATGCCACGTCTCTCTACTGGTCTTCTGATTGGTAATGTTGACGCGAAAGGCACACCAATCCGTGGATTAGGCATGCCAGTTAGTGGTGTGGCTATTACTGGTGGCATCCTGACCACGACTAAGAGCTTCGACTCTGCACGCCTGACTGGTTCTATCTATGTCACGGCAGAAGTGATGATCTGTGGTGCTGGTGGTAAGGCTGTGATGTGTGCCGACGGTGATTACACCCAGGTTGCAGCAAGTTCACCTGTTAAGTACTACAACCTGGATGACCCTGCGGTTGCAGCTACTGAAGCCCGCATGAGCGATATGGATCGCGTCACCGTAAGTGAAGCTAAGTGTAATAGCTGTCACGGTAACCTGACTCACATCAAGTCTCCACGTCATGGTGTGACTGAGTTTACTCAGTGTATGGATTGTCACAACAACAGATACCCAGGTTCTTACCACGGCGCTGTTGAATACGACACAGGTGAAAAAGACGCAGACGGTAACCCAATCATGGCACCAGTTGAAGGCGTAACCTTCGCTAACCGTGACCTGATGACTGTGGCTCACCGTTTCCATACAGGTACTTTCGGTGGTGGTATCTACCTTGATAAGAACCTGGAAACTGTAGGTTATCCAGCGTTGGCAACAGACTGTGAAGCCTGTCATAAAGATGGTGCAACCTTCTTTGCAGCCGATGGTGGTTTGACTTCTGGTAAGCGTTCAATTCAGGTCACTGCAACTGAGTTTATCTCACCTGTAGCTGAAACTTGCCGTACATGTCACATCAGTGCCTCCGCGCTAGCTCACTTCGAGAGCAATGGTGCGACAGTGCATGGTAAGCCTGATACAACTGCCGACTTACCTGTCGAGTCTTGTGCAACCTGTCACGCCGAAGGCAAGACATACGGTGTTGATAAAGTTCACGCCGGTGGTGGTCACTAGACGCCAACAATAATAACTCTCGCTAAATGGGCATACCCCTGCTAAATGCCCATTGAGATAGCAATAATCTTGGGGAACCTGATTCAGGTTCCCCTTTTTTATGCCTGTTTTTTCGTTAGTTTTTATCTTTAGTTTTTACATCGCGCCGTACATTTCACTGTCTGATTTCAGTATCTTGGTCTAAGTTAAATAGATTCAATCAGCAAACATTGGGGCCATAAGTTGGCGGTTAAAGACACCTCATCCAGCCTGTTTCTCATTGCGATAAAAGAGTCTTTTATTGCCCTCCTGCCCTTTATTTTCGTTAACTCCTTGCTGGCTCTGGTTGTTGCTCTGGTCGATGTGTGGCAACCCAGTTGGCACGGCAGTGAGGCCTACGGCTGGCTGAGTCAGTTTAGCCGCCTGTTGTTCAGCTTCTTTCCCCTGTTGGCACTGCTCTCGCTATCATTTCATTTTGCCAAGTATCTCCATGTGTCGGCGGTCGTGGTGGCGTCCCTCTCCATCGGCAGTCAAATTGCCCTGCATATTCATGGAAGCGAGGCTATCGATCTCAGCCATGGTTTCGATTTCCTGTTTGGCGATGCCAGGGCCATCATCACGCCGATCCTGGTTGCCTATCTGCTGCAACGCCTGATGGCGATTAAGGCGCTTAATCTGCTGCAGAGTAGCAGCCTGAGCAGCTACCTCAAACTGCACCTTAACCTGCTTATTCCATTGATCTTATGCTTCTTTCTGGTCACCACTGGCATCTATTGGGTTGGCGAACTCCTGGGACTAGTGCTGAGCCCGCTGATCGACTCCCTAGCCGCTAGCAGTACCCTGTTTCAGCTATTTGTCAGGGTGTTGGCCACCCATCTGCTTTGGTGTTTCGGTGTCCATGGTGATATCGCCTATATGCTGGTGCTGGGCGTCGATAATGGACTGCAGCCGGTGGCACTCAACCTGACGTTGTCGCAGTTTACCGATCTCTTTGTGTTGCTCGGTGGCAGCGGGGCTACACACTCGCTATTGATCGCCCTGTTTATCGCCTCGAAAGATAAGAATGCTGTCAATGTGGCCAAGCTCGCCTTGCCCTTCGCCCTGTTTAATATCAATGAGATCCTCATCTACGGCCTGCCGATCATCTTTAATCCCAGGCTGATACTGCCCTTCGTGTTGGTGCCCCTGCTAAATACCATGATAGGCACCTTGTTGATCGTTAGCGGCTGGGTCAGTTTCAGTGGCAATGACTTTCCCTGGATCACCCCCATCTTTCTCAACGGCTACGTGGCGGGTGGTAGTCTGGCACTGCCCCTGGTGCAACTCTTGTTGGTCTGCCTTGGGGTATTTGTCTATCTCCCCTTCGTTAGACGCTACAGCCTGTTGGTGGGCAATAAGGGCTTCGAGCGAGATCTGATTAAACGGGTGCAGCTGCAGCAGGATATCGACAAGATCAGCGAGCGAAACTATGCCCGCCAGCAGTCTGAAGATCTGGCGGCCAACCTCAACCTGGAGAAGACCATCAAGGAGGTGCTCAATGGCGAGTTACTACTTCACTATCAACCTAAGGTGCGCCTGAGTGACCGACAGGTAGTGGGTTTTGAGGCGCTGCTGAGGCTGAGAAATGAGCGTGGTCAGCTGGAGGGCCCCTATTTCATTCCTGCCTTCGATCAGGCGGGTTACTTCAACCTCATCGACACCTTTGTCATTAAACGCGTGCGAGACGATATGCAGGCCTGGGCTCGACAAGGCTTCCGGCCCAGGGTCAGCATTAACCTCAATCCCAACAGCGTCTTGAGTCAGGATATTCAGTCGATGTTGATCGAACACTTGGGGGATATCGCCGACAGAGTCGATATCGAGGTGCTCGAGTCTATGTTTGTGGCAGACCTTAACGCCGTCGAGGCGAGCATGGCTCACCTTCGCCAATTTGGTTTCTCCTTCGTGCTCGATGATTTCGGTACCGGGTTTTCCAGTATTAGCCTGCTGAGTAAGATCACCATAGAGGGGGTCAAGCTAGATAGATCTATCCTGGAGAACATCAAGCATCGTAAGGGGCAGGTGCTTTATCGCCATACCTGCATGTTGTGTCGCAGCCTAGGTTTTAATCTGGTAGCCGAAGGGGTAGAAACCCACGAGGAGGAGGCCTTCGTTGCCTCGGCTGGGGTCTCGACGGTACAGGGATGGCTATATGCCAAGGCATTGCCTGCCGATGAGGCCAGACAGTATGCCCTGTTACAAGGGCGCGCTAGCCAAGAGGCTGGCGAGGCGGAAATAAAAAGGGAGCCATAGGCTCCCTCTGTCACTATTAGGCGCGTGCCCGTTGCAGGGTCAGCAACCACTTGCCGTAGATGAAGATCCCCACGGCAGAGATGGTGCCTATGGCCGCGATGATATACCAGGCCATGCCTATGTTGTGGCTGTTATAGAGCAGGGTGGTTAGCGACTGCGCCGACTCGCCGGTGAAGCTGACCAGGGTAGTAAAGGCTTCCCCCTGAGGAATGGCGGCGATATCGCTGGCGCTCATGCCGCGCTCAAGCAATAGCTCGCGCGAGAAGATCTCTTTCGAGGCGAACATCTCATATAGCTTAGGACCAAAGTAGCCTTCCAGTCCCCAGCCTATCCCTTGAGGCAGCATCACGAAGCCCAGGTACATGGCCTTCTTGCCCTTAGGGGCGATGTTACCCATAAACTCATTCTTCTTGGGGCTGATCATCATCTCGCCGAAGGAGAACATGGCAATCGCCAACACTATCATCCAGGCGGCGTTGGTGGCGCCGATGAGGACGAAGGCGATGATACTCAGCAGACAGCCCGCTAGCATGGCGGTGGTGATGCGGTATTTGGCGGTCAGCGCCGCCACCAGGAAGCAGCTGGTCATGATCATGCCGGCGTTGAGGTTTAGCATCCCCTCAGGCATCACCTTAGTGCCCGAGTTATCCAGGCCGAGCCAGAACTGCAAGATGCCGTTGGAGGTGCCTTCCGGGCCGAACAGGCTGGTGACGATCACGCTGGTATCGACCCACTCGGCGATATGGATCGGCAAGACATCGAACAATGAGTTAAACAGGAACCAGAAGCCGGCGAACACCAGCATGTAGTAGATCACCACAGGCTTCTTCAGCTCATGCAGGGCATCTTTCCACAGGGCTTCCTGGGTGAGTTCGCCGCTCTTGATCTTACGGTTGCGCTCGATACGTTCCTCCTTGCCCGGCTCCTTGTAGGCCAGTAGGAAGAGGAAATTGAGCGAGATGATGGCGGCGCAGGCGTAGAAGACGTTGTCCCAGGAGAGCTGACGCATATGCACGGCGACCAGTGGACCGAGGAAGCCACCTATGTTGACCACCTGATAGAAGATCCCCCAGGCCATAGAGGTATTTTGACGGCCAGTGGAGAGCACCAGCGTTCCCTGGATCCCAGGCTTGAAGATACCCGTGCCGCCCGCCAGCAGGATGGCGCCGAAGAGGAAGCCCCAGAAGTTGGGGAAGAAGGCCATTATCAGGTAGCCGGAGATCTTGATGATCGTCGAGGCGAAGATGGTTTCCTTGTAGCCGACACGGTCTGAGATGCCGCCGGTAAATACAGGGATAAAGGTCTGCATCAAGGCCCAGACGGAGATGATAATGCCATAGTCGTGCAGGCTGATCCCCAGGCCGCCCTGTGATACAGGCGCCTTGGCGTAGAGGCCGGCACTGGCTTTCACGCCGTAGTAGGCGATACGTTCGACCAGCTCCATGCCGCCGACGATCCAGAAAATATAACTTAGGCTAGCAATGGAGGCCCACATTCCCAGCTGCTTAACTTCACGCAGATCGTTTTCTGCGTAAGCATCATTGGCGTCGCTCATACCCTTCCTTAATTTTATCTTTTTGTTGTGCTGCTTATTGGCAACATCTCGTCTTGGTTAGTGACAAGCGCTCGCTATAGGGGTGATAGCTCGTCATTTGACAGCACACTTTACCTAAAAATGACCCTAAAGACCAAAACCATTCACATTGGGTGGCACTGGTGTGATCAGCAGGTAAAAAAAAAGCGAGCACTCCGGCCCGCCAAAAAGGGTGTGACAACAATGTTTTTTTCAGGGTTATAGTGGCCAGGCCTGCTCGCCGTCGACGGTAACCGATTGCAGATCTAAACCAAAACAGTAATCCCCAGGGGCATAGACATAGATTGCCTTAGGCACGGCGGGGTAGGCGAAGCTGGCGACCTGTGCCTTGGCGGCATCTGAGGTTGCCAGTCCCCACATCTGGTAGAAGTCGCGATAGTCGAGCCCGGTGGAGAAGCTCATGGCGATCATCAGAAAATCGTTGTTGCTCATCGCCTTGGCCGAGGCTAAATCGAAGCTGCCAAAGCCAAGCTGGTCACGCTTAGCCAGCCAGCTGGCCTCGTCGGCCTGAGCGCGGTCGAACTCCCGCAGCAAGATGTGAAGCCTCGCCAGCAGATGCCAGCCGTTTTGCAGCGCCCCCTGTTTCTGGGCGGCCACCATGGTTTGTAACATGGTGGCCATGCCGCTCGACCAGCTGGTCAGGTTGGCGGCCTGCACGTAGGCAAAGGGATCGGCCTGGCGCTGACTGGCCTGTAATACCTCAAACTCATCCTGAATCGACAGGCCCTGACACTGAGGAAGCTTGCCCGTCTCTATGTAGGCGCGCGACTTAGTGTAATAGGAGTAAGGATTGGTGGAGGCGTGTCCCTCGTGGCCGTCGAATCTCAGGCGTCCCCGCTCCAGGCCATGGCCCAGCTCATGGATGTCGCCGTGGCCTGTGGGGCTAAATGACCAGGAGGCATCGTAAGGGTTGCCCGAGCAGCCCGAGCCACAGGTGGGCTGATCGGCATTCATGTGTTTGACCATGTCGAGTTGGTCTAGCTGCCAGCCCTTGCTGGCGGCGAAGCTGGTGATCTCATCGACGCTGTCGATGCCCGGTCCCTGAAAACCTGCCAACAGGTGCGGATAATTGTGTACATACTGGCTAATGGCCTGGCTCATCTTCTGCGGCGTGTCCCATCTGGGCTCGTGGCTCATGGTCTCTCGCATCTTGGTGAGCCTGGAGTGCACCTCAAAGTGCTCGGTCGCCAGCTCCGCCCAGTCGTAATCGCCTTTGGCTAGGGCCTGGGTAAAACTTTGGTCATCCTTGTCGCTGCGCCAGAAGGGGTGCAGGCCAACCTTACTAAAGGCGAACTCCACCGGTTGATCGTTGGCGCTAAATCTAATTTGCACCGGGCCACCATAGGGCGAGGTGAGGGTGAGGGTCTCCCCCGGTTTAATGGATATGGCCGGCGACTGCAGGTACTTGGGGCGGTTATAGCCTTGGCTGGCATACTCGTGAGTCGAGCCAGAGCGCTGGGTATTGATAAACACCTTGGTCTCCACCGCGCTGTTGTCGGTGCGTTTCACGCTAAAGGTCTGTCCCGGCAGGGCATAGACGCCCGCGGCGCGAAACGGCGCCTTGCTGCTGAGTGATACCGTCTTGTCTACCGGGGTGACATGGGAAAAATCGGTGCGGCTGAAATTGCCGAGATCGACAGGTACTGGGTTGATGGACCGGGTGTTGTACACGCTGCTGTCGGCGAAGAGCGCCTTCAGGTAGCTCATCGGCGCCGTGCTGCTGACGTCCATAGGGTATTGGATCTCGCTGCGATAGCTGTCGCCAAGCAGAATCAGATACTTATATAGCTGATACTCGGCGCTGTCAAAGATGGCCATCTTCTCTGTATCCAGACGGTTAATGCTGCTGCGAATATGCGCCAGGGCGCTGCGATATTCCTCGCTAAAGACGGGATCACAGGTATCGCTACACTTGGCCAGATCAAAGCTTGGGCTTTCGCTTTGCAGCAGTTCCAGCCAGAGCGCCTCCTGGCTCAGCGCCGGGTTAGCCGCCTGCATGGCGAGGTAGTCGCTCCAATCCGCCTTATCCGGGCTGAAGTAATTGCCCGGGCCACCTGGGCCCTGCATGGCAAATCCCATGGTACCCAGCACTATTTGGGTGAGCGGCACGCTGTTCCAGCTATGGCTGTGAAGATAGAGCAGTGGGGTCTTGGTTTGCTTAAGCGCCGCCAACCTTGCCGCGACCTCGGCATCATCGAAGGCCTCGATGGAGCCGGCGATCACCAGCTCGGCCTCATCCAGGCAGCTCGCCAATTCGCTGGCGACATCACAGCGACTCACCTGCCAGTTGGGGTAGTGGCTGGTGAGCCAGTCGGTGACCCGGCTCTTGCTCCAGTCGCTGATAAGGAACAGGCGGACCTGCTTGGTCGCCGCCAGGTTTTCTTGTGCTTCACCCGTCAGCCAGGCTAGCAGGCGCATCATGCTAGGCTCGAAGGCCAGGTTATTGCCGCTCTGCATGCTGGCGATGATGTCGGTGCCGAAGGCGGCATTGCGCTGGCCCTGCAGGTCACTCGCCGCGGCAAACAGGCGACCCTGGTTGCCTCGCACCAGCTCGAAACTCTGGTTGAGTGGAAAACCCTTGCTGGCCAGGGGCATCTGGATCATCTGTGAGTGTTGACCCGAGTCGTAGCTGACTCTGTCAGCCTGATAGATGGTGTTTAAGAAGCTCTTCTGCGCGCTGCGATAGTCTTGGATAAGCGTGAGGCCACGGGCGATCACCTGAGGCTCCAGATCCTTAATCAGGCTGGCATCGCCGCTCTGGCTGGCGGCGCTGATCTTATCCTTCAGCTTGAGGGTGAGGCTGTCTTCGCTGCTCAGGCCGGCGCCGTCGGTGACCTTGAGGGAGAGGACGACCTCTTCATCCTGCAGCAGCTCACTGGCATCCAGGGTGAGCGTGTCACTGCTCAAACCGCTGAGTTTAACCTCTGGGCCTTTGGTCTGTTGCCACTGGTAGCTGGCATCGCCCGGGTTAAACAGGGTAACGCTTGCCTTGAGGGAGAGGGTTTCATGATTCCAGGTTTGCTGATCCGGACCGAGTTCGACACTCGGGGCCTGGGCCAAGGGTGGCGTGACGGTGCCGCCGTTACCCGCATCCGTATTGCTATCCTCTGAACCGCCGCAGGCCGTGAGCCCTAGGGCGATACAGGCGGGGAGTATCCATGGTTTCATTGTTAACACCTCATTTCCATTTTGCGACATTCTGATAGCAATCGTCGCTGAATGCAAATGAAAATAAAAAATTATTCAATAAAAACAATGATTAAGACGGTATTTTGACACCTGCAACTTTTTGACGGTGAGATGACCAAGCGATTTAACGCCTGGAATCGACCGAGAAGTAACATCTCGAGCCATGGTAGTTCGCTAATGCCGATTTCCAGCTATTTCTGAGCTCTTGGACGAGGCGTTAATGTGAAGATCGGTTAAAAAGATTGGCTAATTGTGATCTACTACTAATTAGGTAATTATATCTGCTGGCACTCTGATGTATTAAGGGTTATTAGTTTAAGTATTATCAGCTTAACTGATTTTGCCTGAGCCCAAATTGGTTCAGGTTTTTTTATCTGGGTACTTTAATCCAGGCGCTTTAATCCAGGCGCTTTGATGCCTGTCGACCTAGTGTAGTGAATTGGCCATAAAAGGAAGCGAATATGTCTGAACAAAACCGCCAGGAGGTACTGGCGATGACGGGAGCGTCCGAGCAGCAGGCCGGCTTGATGGAGCGGATCAAGTCGGTACGATTTCAACTAAGACTCAACGTGTTTCTGATCATCTTTGCCTTTATCTTCCTCGGCTACAAGGGGATCACTGGCATGCTGGATGCGGGAGATGCCATAGGTGAACTCTATGGCCAGGGGATGCAGCATAGCATCAGGGCCGGCAAGGTGCTCAACGAACTCGAAAAAGCCAGAAGCGGCCTCTTGCTCGGGTTTCAGCACGACCCTGCCAACGCCTTCGCCGATATGCACAATCACCCCTTGAGTTTCCATATCGATGCCAGCCGAGCCTCAATAAAGGCGCTGCATGAGATCATCGACAATCAGATCTTGGCATCAGACCTTGCCGATGATGAGCGTGCTCAGGTCGACCGTCTAGTGTCACTGCTGGATAGGGTGACAGAGCAAGGCTTTAACCCCGCCATCGATGCCTTGAGCCAGGGGGAATACAAGCGCTCTAACCAGCTATTGCTGGAGAAGATCAACCCGTTGTTTAAGGATATTACCAGCCAGGCCCAGGCCTTCCTGGATATGCAGATAGGTGAGGCCAAGGAGAGCTATGAGGCCTCCCAGGAAACCGTCTCTCTTTATATCTGGCTGGTGGCCATCTTCTCCGGCGTTGCCATGCTCGCCATCAGTGTCAGCTCAGTGTTTATCATTCGCCGGGTGAGCCTGTCTGTGGTGCAGCTCGAAGAGACGGCGGTGGATATTGCTGCGGGCGATCTCACCAAACGCATTCGCCTCGGCGGCCATGACGAGTTTGCCCATATCGCCGAGCACGTGAATCGCATCGCGGCGGATTTCCAGCAGGCGGTAACCAACACCCATGCGTCTACCTCGAGACTCGCCAGCGCGGCCGAGGGAATGCGGTGGTGTCGACCCAGACCCAGCGTAACGTGCTGGATCAACAGCAGCAGACCCAGCTGATTGCCACCGCCATTCATGAGTTTACCGCGACGGTACGCGAGGTCGCCCAGAGCGCCGCGGCCGCGGCCAGTGCCTCAGAGGATGCCAACGGCGCCGCCCACGGTGCTCAGGATGTAGTGGATGAGAGTATTGCCGTTATCCAGGCGCTGGCGCAGGAGCTAAGCCGTGCCAGTGATGCGATGACCCTGCTGGCGCAGCACTCTAACGAGATAGGCACTGTGGTGGATGTGATCCAGGGGATCTCGGAGCAGACTAACCTGCTGGCGCTCAACGCGGCCATCGAGGCGGCGCGGGCGGGCGAACAGGGCAGAGGTTTTGCGGTGGTGGCCGATGAGGTGCGCTCCTTGGCTAAACGTACCCAGGATTCGACCGAGGAGATCCAGAAGACGATTCAACGCCTGCAACAGGGGGCGCGAGACTCGATGCAGATGATGCAGAGCGGCACAGATCAGGTACAACTGAGCGTGGATAAATCCTTGATGGTGCGTGACGCCCTGCAGCAGATCTTAAACAGCATCGAGGAGATCAACGCGCTTAACGCACAGATCGCTACGGCCTCTGAGGAGCAGAGCTCGGTGACCGAGGAGATCAACATCAATATCACCAACATCAGTGAGATCTCGGATCAGACCGCCGAGGGCGCCAGGCAGAGCAGCGATGCCACCGAAGATCTCGCCAGGCTGGCGGAGTCGATGGAGGCGGATATCGCCCACTATAAGGTGTAGTCCCTACAGCCTAATAAAATGAGGCAATAAAAAAGGCAGTCGATTGACTGCCTTTTTCGTTCGCTCAGATAAGCGCTTACGCTTCTAGCTTGGCCTTCTAGCTTAGCCTTCCAGCTTGGCCAGCTCGGTCTTCTGCTCGCTGAGCTTGTCCATATCGCGTTGGAACTCGGCCAGCTTGGCGCGCTCCTTCTCGATAACCGCTTCCGGTGCCTTGGCCACGAAGCCCTGGTTGTTCAGCTTGCCTTCGATGCGCTTGGCTTCGCCGACCAGCTTCTCCAGCTGCTTGTCGATACGGGCCATCTCGGCGGCCACATCGATAAGACCCGCCATAGGGATCAGCAGCTCCATCTCGCCCACCAGTTGGGTGGTCGACATAGGCGCCGTCTCATCGTCGCCAAGAATCGTCATAGATTCCAGCTTGGCCAGGGTCGCGAAGAAGGTCTGGTTGGCTTCGACGCGGGCCTTGTCTTGCTCGCTGACGCTGCGTAGCAGGGCGTTAAGCGGCTTGCTCGGCGCGATATTCAGCTCGGCGCGGATGTTACGTACGGCGACGATCACCTGCTTAACCCACTCGAGATCTGCCATGGCGGCTTCGTCTACCTTGGCTGCCTGATATTCAGGGAAAGGCATTAGCATCAGGGTGTCACCCTCGACGCCCGCCAGCGGCTTAACGCGCTGCCAGATGGTCTCTGTTAGGTATGGCATCATAGGATGCAGCAGGCGCTGCATGGCTTCCAGTACGGTAACCAGGGTATGACGGGTACCGCGCTGCTCGGCCTCGGAGCCGTTTTGCAGTACCGGCTTGGTCAGCTCCAGATACCAGTCACAGAACTGGTTCCAGGTGAACTCGTACAGGGTGTTGGCCGCCAGGTCGAAACGGTAGTTCTCCATGTGCTCGTCAAACGCCTTCACCGTCTGGTTGAACAGACCGATAATCCAGCGATCCGCCAGCGACAGCTGCATCTCGCCATCGGCTGTGCCCTTAGGCGACTGAGGACCACAATCTTGATCTTCTGTGTTCATCAGCACATAGCGCGACGCGTTCCAGATCTTGTTACAGAAGCTGCGGTAACCGTCGAGACGCTTCATGTCCCAGTTGATGTCACGGCCGGTAGAGGCCATGGCAGCCAGGGTGAAACGCAGGGCGTCGGTGCCGTGGGCCTCGATGCCTTCGCTAAACTCTTTGCGGGTGCTCTTCTCGATTTTGGCGGCCAGCTGAGGCTGCATCATGTTGCCAGTGCGCTTCTCAACTAAAGCTTCGAGATCGATACCGTCGATCATGTCTAGTGGATCCAGTACGTTACCCTTAGACTTGGACATCTTGTTGCCCTGTTCGTCGCGGATAAGGCCGGTCACATAAACCGTCTTAAACGGCACCTGCGGCTTGCCGTCTTCATCCTTGATGAAATGCATGGTCATCATGATCATGCGTGCCACCCAGAAGAAGATGATGTCGAATCCTGTGACCAACACGTCGGTGGGGTGGAAGGTCTTGAGCGCCTCGGTGTCGTCCGGCCAGCCTAGCGTCGAGAAGGTCCACAGCGCCGAGCTGAACCAGGTATCCAGTACGTCTGGGTCTTGGCGCAGCACGACAGAGTCGGCCAGGTTATGCTTGGCGCGTACCTCGGCCTCGTCGCGGCCGACATAGACCTTGCCCGCCTCGTCATACCAGGCCGGGATACGGTGACCCCACCACAGCTGACGCGAGATACACCAGTCTTGAATGTCACGCATCCAAGAGAAGTACATGTTTTCATACTGCTGTGGCACAAACTTGATGTCACCGTTCTCAACCGCTTCGATAGCCGTCTTGGCCATAGGGGCAACGGCCACATACCATTGGTCGGTCAGCAGGGGCTCGATCACCACGCCGGAGCGGTCGCCATAAGGCACCTTGAGGGCGTGTGGGTCAATTTTACCCAGCAGGCCGAGTGACTCGAACTCGTCGACGATGGCGGTGCGCGCCTTGAAACGATCCATGCCGGCGAAGCGCTCTGGCAGGCTGCCGTCCAGCTCGTCGTTGGCGGTGCCGTCTGAGTTGACGACTTCTGCCTGGCTACGGATGGCGGCGTCTATGGTCAGAATGTTGAACATAGGCAGGTTGTGACGCTTACCTACCTCATAGTCGTTGAAGTCGTGAGCCGGGGTGATCTTCACACAGCCGGTACCGAACTCCATGTCGACATAGTCGTCGGCGACGATAGGGATACGACGGTTAACGATAGGCAGCAGGATGAACTTGCCGATCAGCGACTGATAGCGCTCGTCGTCTGGGTGTACGGCAACCGCACTGTCGCCCAGCATGGTTTCTGGACGCGTGGTAGCCACTTCAAGATAGTCTTTACCGTCGGCGGTCAGTGCGCCGTCGGCCAGCGGGTAGCGGAAGTGCCACATGCTGCCCTGTTTTTCTTTGTTTTCGACCTCGAGATCTGAAATCGCTGTGTGTAGCTTAGGATCCCAGTTCACCAGGCGCTTGCCACGGTAGATGAGGTCGTCGTTGTACAGGCGCACAAACACCTCTTGTACCGCGGCCGACATGCCTTCATCCATGGTGAAACGTTCACGGTCCCAATCGACCGAGGCGCCCAGGCGGCGCAGCTGCTTGGTGATGGTGCCACCAGACTGGTTTTTCCAGTCCCAAATACGGTCGATAAAGGTCTCACGGCCCAGGTCGTGACGGCTCTTGCCCTCTTCGGCCTCTACCTTGCGCTCCACCAACATCTGCGTGGCGATACCCGCGTGGTCGGTACCTACCTGCCAAAGGGTGTTCTTGCCCTTCATGCGCTGGTAGCGGATCAGGGTATCCATGATGGTGTCCTGGAAGGCATGACCCATGTGCAGGCTACCGGTCACGTTTGGCGGCGGGATCATGATGCAGTAATTGCCTTTTGACTCATCGCCGTGGGGCTTAAAGTATCCTTTCTCTTCCCAGTTCTGGTACAGAGCCTGTTCGATTGACTGTGGGTTGTATGTCTTTTCCATAGGAGCGTGTGCTTCTCAAACTAATTAATTTGGTTGTTGGGTCGTTAGGGGGATCCCTAACTCGCGATACTGGCGATAACGATCGCGGGCGGTCGCTTTCATGGCAGCATCGTCGGCAACGAAGTCGATAATCTGGCCAAAGTTTACCGCAAATTGCGGCGCTTGGTCTGCAAGATTAATCAGAAGATGACGATTTTTATTGGGGCCCAGTTTATCGAAGCCAATCTCTACCGGTGCGCCACCCGTCGGCCCTTCGCCCTTGAGGTTATGGGGCACGAAGGCAGAGGGTTCAAATTGCCATAAAATTTCGTCAACCTCATAGGCCTGTTGCTGGTCGTTGCAGTGGATATACACCAGCTGTTGGCCGCGATAAGCCTGCTCGGCAAGCCGACAGGCTAAAAGATAGATACTCTCCCGAGGCGAACTCGCCACCTGAGGTGCGGCAGAAGCGGCTTGTGGCATCAAATAAAACAAGGCGTTAGGCATCATCTGACTCTGTGTCGCTCGGGGCTGGCTAGCTGTTGACGAAAGAGAGGATTTTACACTAAAAGTGAGTTGTTAAACCAGAGGGGGAGGGGATTTGTCGAATAACAAATTGCGTAATATTTTTTGGTTGGAGCGTTTGGCTGAATTGTCATTGATTTGGTGTGTTTGAAGGTCGCACCTTCATGGCAACCTATCACCTGCGGTGGGGTCATGTGTCAACCCTCTTTTGAGGTGGTGAGTGAATTACTTCATTTTGTGGTTAAGCATCTACCTGTTTTGGGTATTTGTAAGGTGAGTTTTAAACCATAGCTTCATGATTAATCTATTGCTTGGCAGCAGGCCTTTCGTGCAAACATTCTTTTGGCACGCAGCAAGTCCATCCTTGGATGCTCTGCGAAATCATCCATGATTTCGAAGGCCAAAAGCATGTTTACACCGAGTTATCTATCTCTTCGATTTGACCTTGTGAGAAGGTCTAGCCGTAAAATCATTATGGGAATTGGCATTTGTCAGAATGTTTACTCTGACCCTACTAATCTTATTAGCTGTGCGCAAAGTGCTTACCTTTGATTTCAATTTTAAACTCTGTGGCATATACCTGCCATTGGACCCATGGTTCCCGATTAAGGAAACCATCAAAATCAAAAAGCACCCCATTAAACCCCAAATTGGTGATTTCATCTAAGGGCAGCTCCGGTGATGGATGAGGCTTACCTTCGATGTTGTCATACCAGAACAACGCCACCTCTTTCGACACATTGCGCAGGTGCAATACACCCTGATCAATGATCCAATCAGTATCGCTGGATTCAGAGTGCTCTTTGCTCATGAAGGCACCTTCGAACTCAATTGAAATTGAACCATCGCCTCTAGTAATCTTAATCACTGCGGCATCATGAAAGCTAAATTTATCGAATTCTGATGTGATCATAATTTTACAGCTAACGCTCAAGCTAATTGTTAGCCTTTTTTAGACTGCGAATTGTGCGGTCAAGATCTTTCTCTTCACCTAACCCCATTTTATAAAACATCTGTCTTTTGCTGTTTAAGAGTGAAATCGCATATTCTACTATTTCTCTATTTATGAGAGGTTGCTTATTATCAGTGGAGTCCAGCGTCGATATAACTTTTGTGGCATCAAAATCCGTATTTCCATCTTCATCGTTAGCTAAATGATTAATGCGAAATACAATGTCACTCAAAAACTTCATTTGAGACCTCAGATCAACAACCTGACAGGTGACACTACCTTCTCTCTCAACTTGAGCTTCTTTGAACTCAAAAACACCCAATAGAACGTTTACCATAGTCATTTCTTCATCTTCTATGTAAATAGGCTCTTCATCGGGAAACAAAAATACAGTTCTAGTTAACGTACCATATTCAAAGTGCTTGATACCTTTCAATCCGGGCGAAGTATCATAGTAATGTGCTACAAACATATTAGGATCAGTAAGAATTCCATAATCATCAAGTAAAACAGTTTTTACCCCATCCAATATATTCCCAATTTCAATTCTTCTACCCTGCTTCAATAATCTCGATGCTTCTACCATCGCCCATACGCCATGCGCCTGGAACATAGTAAACCTCACTGCAAATACCAGTGGTAGTTTGAACCTGTTAGCGTATGACATTCTCCTTTTAAGATCTTTAGCTGAAATTTTAAAGACGCTTTTTTTACACGACTTTATCTCAATAAAGCACTGATACCTTAACCCAAGCTTACTTTTACTAATTCCTTTAATCGCCGACCCGGGTGAAAAGGATGCAATAAAATCAGGGGCAATTTCATCACTATCAATTATTGGGCTTTGGCCTATCTTCGATATTGACTCACAAGTACACATTAACTTACAAAGTATTGCGAATTCATCTTCTTGTTCAAGGCCGTAGATGATTTGATCTATTCGTTCATGACTTTCTACTGGAACAAGCGTCTTTTTTATCTCATCGAAATCACTTTTCTTATTAGTAAAGGATTTCAATGTAATCAGATGCTTTGCCATTTCAATCGGCGAAAGTTTTGATGAATTAAGGTATTTCTCCATAAATTCCCTTAAGAGGCTAACAACTTATTGTTGAGACCTTGCAAGGTGCGTTACCTTGTATGGTAGGAGACCAAGCATGTAAATAAATGGGGGCAGAGTAAACTTCTATGGGAGTTGATTGGCGCATGTGGTTGGCTTCTTCATTCCCTGAATGGCGTAGTCAATGTTTGATTCGATTTGGCCTAGCTCTGTCCTTGGTTGGTTACACATTAAGCTATTGGTTAGATGGTAATCAACATCTTCGGTCACATTTCTGTTCGTTTTTTTCTTAAAAATAATAACTTGTCTTAATGCTACCCAATCAAGCCAAATCGAAGAGACGATGGATACCGAGTGTAGATACGCCGGAGAGCTTCCGAAACAGGGATGTTTCGGCAGAGCCTACACGGACGTATTCACGGCGTCTCACAGGTGTATCTGCACAACCCCCGCCGGGCAGGCGATAGGTTACAGCGAAGGTGCGACCTTCAAACATATTCAATAAATAAGAACTCGGCTAAATGTTAGCTGTAACGTTATGTGCTTAAGCCAGTAGCTGGTATTTAGTGAAAGCCAAGGTTAATGCTTAGTCACTCTCACCGCAGCCGATAGATTGCCATGAAGGTGCGACCTTCAAATCTTGTATCCTTCCGTTACCGAAAGTTTATTATGACGTAGAATATGGTACGAATTTTTTGAGACAAGTCGTTGGTAGTGGGATAATAATCAGGAGTGGCACTGGATGTTCGAATTGCGTTTATTAAAGTTAGTTGTTGTATTTTTCTTTCTGGCGCCAGCGTTTTTTATTTATTTTGTCATCATGAAGAATGATATTAAGTTTACTCATGTAATCACGGAAGTTAGTAGGGATGAAATATATCAGTCGATGAAGCTAGTTGGTGATGATAATAGAAGTGAGAAGATTATTTTTGCCGGTTTTTATGACTGCTTGCAAGATTATAAGCCATTGTGGAAGAGGCGTATTCCAAAAGGCAATCCTCATGATGATTATTATTTGGAGGTTTTAGTGTCATCGAACGATATGCTTATTTTTGATGTAAGGGGCGGGGAAGCGTATCAAGTTGGAGTCAGAAGTATTGATGAGAATGGCATTTACCAAGATTCATCTGATTCCCATGCGATTAACTGTAATGTTAATTTGATTAAAGTGGTTGATAAATAAGTGAATAAGTAAGGGGCGGAGTTAACTTTTTAAGGGATGTGATTGGCGCATGTGGTTGGCTTTTTCATTCCCTGAAAGGCGTGGTCGATGTTTGATTCGAGTTGGCCTAGCTCTGTCCTTAGTTGGTTACACATTAAGCTATTGGTTAGATGGTAATCAACATGTTCGGTCACATTTCTGTTCGTTTTTTCTTAAAAATAATAGCTTGTCTCAATGCTACCCAACGAAGCTAAATCGAAGAGACGTTTAGATACGGGTGTAAGAATACTTTTGGCTCTCGGCGGCATGGCGAAAAATGTTCCCTACATTTTTTGGCATTCACTACATCCATTTAGGTCAGTACCGCCGCGCAAAAGTGTGTTGGTTTCTTCGATCGATAACTAATGAAGCCAAATCGAAGAGACATTAGACACCGAGTGCAAACACGATTTTGGCCTTCGAAATCATGGATGATTTCGCAGAGCCCACATGGATGTGCTTGCGGCGAGCCAAAATAGTGTTTGCACATCCCCCGCCGGGCAGGCGTTAGGTAACAATGAAGGTTCGACCTTCATATCCACTTAGCCAATGAGCACAACGCTATGCGCCGACATTAATTATTCGGACATTAATTACTATGTACGTCCACAGCCCTCGCCGGGCAGGCGATAGATTGCCATGAAGGTACGACCTTCAAATCCCCTGCAAATACAAATGTGGCCAAATGCTGCTTCCCAATCGACAACAATCGACGCCAAATCGAAGAGACGTTGGATACCGAGTGTAGATGCATCTGCGGACGCCGATGATAAGCGGCAAATCCCCTGCCGTGTGTTGCGGCAAAAAAAATCCCCCGAGGAGAGGGGGACTTGAGTGCCATTCAATCTCGGCAAAGGGAGCGCCTCTAACCTGATGAGTGTCTTGCCATCGAGCTAGAGGCCAAGGTTAACCATTAATGGAATTTTCTGCGGATGGCCAATGGGAGGAGCAGCAAGACCAGGTACCCCAGGCTACCGCCGCCTGAACTCTCCTCTTTGATGTCGATGGAGAGGGTAGCGTTTGTGCTAAGTCCCATCTCATCGGTTACCGTGACAATGGCGCTGGATTTACCTGTGACCTTGCTGCTACCGCTGAGTTGGCCTTGTGCACTTAGGCTAATGCCTGCTGGTAGGCCAACGGCTTTGAAGCTCAGGGCATGACCATCGGCGTCGGTAAATGCGCTGGCTAAATCGCGAGAGATGGCTTCGCCGCTCTTAAGCGCAACACTGCCTAGGCCGGAGGTTGTCGGGGCCGAATTCACCTGAACCTTGGCAGTCAGGGAAGCCTTGGCACCTAAGGTATCTGTGACCGTGGCGAGTACCTGATGTTCGCCCGCCTGGCTGAGTTGTCCGTAAGCCATGCCGAGGGCATTGACTTCAAGCGCCGAGCCTTCATCTTTTGCGAAGCTGAAGTTGTGATCCTCAGGATCGCTTACTGCGTCGGCGAGGTTAAAGGTGATGTTCTCTCCTGGATTGATCCAGTAAGTGTCGATGGCCTCAATGACGGGGGCCGAGTTAGCGAAGAAGGGTAAACTGACGTTAAGCGTCATCTCTTTGCTGTCGGTCACTAGAATGTCGAGTTCGCCAGAGTCATGGCTTGTCGTGTCATAGGTGAGTACGCCCGACTCAGAGAGCTCTGCATCAGAGGGCAGGTTGCTCGAGCTGAAGATGAGCTGGTCATCATTGTCGGCGTCAAATACGAACTCACTGATATTACGCTCTACTTTCTCCCCTTCATTCGCTAGTAGGGGCATGAGTGCCGAGGTCAGAATTGGACTGGTGGCGATATCGGCCCGCATCAGTACGCTGGTGGAGTAATTAATGTTGGCGTTAAAGATCAAGTTTTGTTTTACCGAGTCGCCATAGGCTATCTTGCTGGTATCTAAGCTTGATACTCCTAAGTCCTGAGCCCTAGTGGTCTCTAGCTTTTTCCAAGCGCCGCTCTGCCTGTCGATAGCATAGCTGTTCAGACTATTATAATTAGTGTTTACGACGTAATCTTCAGATATGAAGGTTAGGCCATTGGAATAAAGCTCTGAAACAAAAGAGGTCGACATAAATGACAGACTGAGATCGTCATTGACCTTATAACTCGAGACTGCGGAGTCTTTTATAAAATAGATGTTCTTGCCGTTTGTGATGATCGCTGCGTCGTTGGGGACCGAACCCGAGAGATCTATGCCATCTCCAAGATCGACGTCCTTGTTAGCAACATCAACATCGACGAAATAGAATTTAGTGCTTTCTCTGTCCCAGACATAGGGTTTCCCGTCAACGAAGCCTATGCTCCTATAGTAGTAATAGGTGTTAAAGAGAGTTGAATCCAAGGTGTCGATAAAGGTTGGATTATTATCCGCATCCAGGCTGAAGAATGCATAGCCGCCATCTTGTGACAGAAACGCCGCGATTCCACTGCTAGGGGCAAACTGGGCAGAATTATTGTTACTGTGGTAGTAAAATGGATTTCCCGATACGGTCAGTGGTTTTATCTCTGTCGAAATGATCCCTTTATCATCGACCTTAAGGGCCATAAAGCGGTCATTTTGCGAATTCGGTGTAAAGTTAAAATTTCTCCCCGCGAGGAGTATGTGATTGCCTTTGACAACGACCCTATCTATGGACGGCGATGCATTGTAATCGAAACCCAATTGTTCCCAAGTCGTAGCATAGAGTGGGGTTTGAGCGCTTGCGTCGGCGAGCATTGAATAGATGCCTTGTCTATCAATAGCAACAATGATATCGAGTGACTCGATAAAGGCGATTTGGCTCCATGAATCGCCGAAAATCGGCATATTTTGTTGTCCATCGACTAGGGTATCTTTTTTGACAAAGTCATAAGCCGTGGAGCTGTTGGCAAAGAGTTCGGCCTTTCCATTCATCATTCTCCAGCCGAGTCCATCTGCGACAGCTAGTTGACTCAAATAGACACTGGTGGTGACTGTGTCTTCCAGTGAAAAAGAGGGCGAAGCACCGTCATTGAAGCGATAAATTTTGCCAAGACTATTACTTTGCTGAATAAGTAACTTGCCATCAATGAGTGTGATTGAGTTGTTACTTACATAGGCATTGAAAGTATTGTAGGTAGAATCACTGTAGCTGGTCGTGAACGTCTTATTCGTCTCATCTAAGTGGTAGACGTTAATATTACCACTTTCAGTTATAAATATATTCTTGGTATTAGGATCGAATTGGATGTCATAAATATTTTGGTAGGTATCGACCTGTGGGAGTCGGGCAATTTCGGTTGCCGATCCATTTATTGAGTCGAGTTTGACCGCGATTAATGCAGAGGTCGAGTCATAGGTGCTGCCACGGCCAAAAATGAGTAAAGTTTGGCTGGCTTGATCATATTCAACTCCTTCAACTCTTGAGGGGAGTTTATCGCTATTGACGAGAATAAAGGGGGTTAGCTCGCCGGTGACTTTATCCCTTTTGGCAATAGATAGGTTTTTTTGGTAATTACTCCAGCTAAAGAGATAGTTTCCATCGTCAGAGATCTGGCTTTCGGTAGCATAATCGATAGACTGAGTACCTATGCTGGTATAGGTAAATTTGTTTTCCCACACTTTATTCTCAGAATCTAAGGTCATCACTGCTATCTGATAGTGACTGTCTTCCATATTCATTAAATACATGAACTTAGCGTCTGGGCTCAGAGAGATGTTGTCGCGGTTGTTATAATAATCCTCTTTTCCGATGCTCTGCTTACCCATATAGCTTATGGTGTTGTCATCTTTGGCAAAAAAAGTATGCAGGTAATGATTGTCTACGCCAACGGCTAGTTTGTTCGATGCATAAATTTGATAGATGTCATGAATACGACCTTCATTAATTACGCCTGCATTTTCAACGGCCAGTGCATGCTGCATGTTTTCGGTGATAGCCGTTGTTTGGGCTTCGTTATAGAGAACGCCGTAAGATTGAAATGAAGACAATAGGCCGAGAGCAGCCAACCAACAGAGAGGTTTAGTGGTGATCATATGGGGCAACATCCATTTATAGTAAAAATTCCTAAAGCACACTCTTAGTCAGTGTGCTATTTATTCGCCGCTTATATTAGCGCTTGCGATTATTCCGAGTGTTTATATCTATCGATTTAAAGAAAAAATGCACAGAATAATTGAGCGAGAAAAATACAGGCTTATACACAAAAGTGCAACATTTTTAAATAAACTTGTTAACTTTAGTATTGGCTTAAATGTCTTTGTCTCTGAACTCGAAAGGGCTAATTTCCCTTATAACGCGATATTCCGGCTAAATAGATGGGATGGTGAATAATTGGGGCTTGAGCAAACCTTTAAAGGTTTTTATCGATACATGCTGCTAAGTCTTTTCATTCCCAGATTGGTATGCTCTATGTTTGATTCGAGTTTGCCTAGCTCTGCGCTTAAGTGGTTACATTTCTATCTAGCTGGTTGGCTGCAATCAACATGTCATATCTCATTTATTGTGCCCTTTTTGCATCAAAACAATAGCTTGTCTTAATCCGTACTCGACGAGGCTAAATCGAAGAGAAGTTAGACACCGAGTGTAGATGCATCTGCACATAAGGTTGCTTCATTACATCCCTGTTGTCGCGACATTCGTAAATCCCTGAATATCACCACCGCTGGCTATAAATTACAGCGAAGGTTCGACCTTCAAATATCTTGTAAACACAAATCCGGCCAAATGCTGCCTCTCAATCGACAAACTAGACGCCAAATCGAAGAGACGTTAGACACCAAGTGTAGATGCATCTGCGGACGTCGATGGCAGGGATGCCATCGTCGAGCCTACAGGGAAGTATTTACGGCGTGTAGCAGATGTATCTGCACATAAGCGAGCCGCAGGCTATAAATTGCAGCGAAGGTTCGACCTTCAAATCCACTTCGTCAAAGACCACGACGTGAAGCGTTAACACTTAGTTTTTCTGACATTAACCACAATGTCCGCCATCCCCGCTGAGCAGGCGTTAAGTAACAATGAAGGTTCGACCTTCAAATCCACTTAATTAACGGCTGTGACGCTATGCGCCCGCATTCAATTATTCGGACACTAATTACAACGTGTCTCCATATTCCCCCGCCGGGCAGGCGATAGATAGCCATGAAGGTGCGACCTTCAACCCTCTCACCTAATAGGCAATTCGCCAGATGCTAACCCCCGGCCACGCCAACTGCTGCTTGGCCAAAGCAGCGCAGAAGGTCATGACGAAATCACCTCAGTGGTAAACCTATGCAGCGTGATGGTGTCACGCCAATAATCCTGTGGCCAGCCGCCTTTCTGTTTCAGGGCATCGACAAAGTCCCTGGGGGCGGGCAGGCTCTGCCATACCGACGGCAGAAACAGGGCGCGGCGCTGGCCGTCATCCATCAGTAAGCCATCGACATTGGGGCGTAGCGTGGATCGCAGTGCGCCTTCGCCCTGATTGTCTATGGGGACGAGGGGCGAGAGGATGGAGATCTCTAGGCTGAGGGCGTCGCGCTCGTCATCTTGTAGCGGGGCAAAGCGGCGATCCTTAAAGGCGGCGCTATAGGCATTTTCGCAGGCGCATTGCCATAGGGGATCGCTGGCATCCACCCTGCCTATGCAGCCTCTGAGTTCGCCGGCTTTGTGCAGGGTGACGAAGCAGGCCGCTGGCGTCAGAAGGGCCTCACTTTCCGGCGGCTGTGGCAGCACTAGGCGGCCTCGGGTTAGCCCCTGGTCTATCACCTGCCATATCAGATCGAGCAGGCAGGCCTTATCGCCGGTGCTGAGTTCAATAGAGGACGAAACTGGCATAGCCGACGACCTCTTCGTTGTCTCTGGGGGCGCGATGTTCATTGTGCGCCATGATATCGCCCGAGTTTGCGTGGCTGACACATTGGATCTGCCAGCCCTGTTGTTTGCCATAGTCGAGCAGGCCGTTGATGGCATGACAGCCGCAGGCCTGCTGGGACGTCAAGTGGGTATCTAGAGCCAGAATTGTGCTGCGGGTCTCCTGGTCGAGGCGATTAGCCAGAGGATAGGGGTGGTAGTGGCTGAGATCGCTGCTGACGACGACCAGGGGCGCGGGCCTATCGGGGGCATAGCTCAGGGTGGCCTTAATCAACTTGCTGATCGCCTCGCTGCCAGAGTCGCCGACCACCACGGGTATCAGGCTAAAATCTGATAGGCAGTATTGCAGCAGGGGGAGCTGGACCTCCAGCGCATGTTCCTGCTGATGGGCGGTATCTGATTCTATGGCTAACCTTTGATAGAGCAGGGCCTCAACCAACTCGCGGTCGATGGCGACCTCGCCCATGGGGGTGATAAAGCGGTCGCTGCGGGGCAGGGCGGCGCCCCTGAGGCCGACGTAGTGACTCGGCCCTAGTAGCAAGACTTTGTTATAGGCTGGCTTTTTGTTGGCCAGCAGGCGATAGGCGGCTGCGGCAATGGCGCCGGAATAGAAATAACCGGCATGGGGGGCGATGATGGCCTTGGGGACGATAGTGCTATGGCTCGGCTGGTCAAAATAACTGGCGATCTGCTGTATTAAATCACCAGGGTTATCGGGATAAAAACGCCCGGCAACCGCGGGTTCTCTGTACCTCATGGCTCTCTCCCGAGCGGTGCTCAACTATACTTTCAGTGTAGGCCATCGGCAGGGGGATCGCGCCATGAATCAAACGCCGCCGAGATATTTTCCCACCCAATATTGGCATGCCTTAGACGATGGGCGTGTCTGCTGTGATGTCTGTCCGCGCAAGTGCACCCTGCGAGAGGGCAAACGCGGTGCCTGTTTCGTGCGCATGCACCATCAAGGAGAGATAGTGCTGACCAGTTATGGCCGCTCATCAGGCTTCTGCATCGACCCTATCGAGAAGAAACCCCTGAACCATTTCTACCCGGGCTCCAGCGTGCTGAGTTTTGGTACCGCGGGTTGTAACCTGAGCTGCCTGTTTTGCCAAAATTGGGACATGAGTAAGTCGCGGCAGATGGACACCCTGTGCGATAGCGCCATGCCAGATGAGCTGGCCGCAACGGCCCGCCGCCATGGTTGCAAGAGTCTCGCCTTTACCTATAACGATCCCGTGGTGTTTATGGAGTACGCCATAGACGCCGCCCAGGCGGCCCATGAGCTGGGGCTTATGAGCGTGGCGGTGAGCGCGGGTTATATCTGCGAGGCGCCGCGTGCCGAGTTTTACCAATATATGGATGCGGCCAATATCGACCTTAAGGCCTTTAGCGAGTCCTTCTATCACAAGATCTGTCATGGTCAGCTGCAACCTGTGCTGGAGACCCTGCTCTATCTTAAGCAGGAGACCCAGGTGTGGTTTGAGATAACCACCTTGTTGATCCCCGGCGAGAACGATAGCGACCAGGAGCTCAACGCCATGTGCCAGTGGCTGGTGGAAAACTTAGGCCCGGATGTGCCGCTGCATTTTAGCGCCTTTCATCCCGACTTTAAGCTGTTGGATAAGCCGGTGACGCCCCTGAGTACATTGCAACGGGCGCGGCGTATCGCCCTCAATCATGGCCTGCATTATGTGTATTGCGGCAACGTGCATGACCCAGATTCGGACGCGACCTACTGCGCCAGCTGTCACAAACGCCTTATCGAGCGCGACTGGTATCAGCTGGGGCAATATGCGCTGGATGAGAAGGGGGCCTGTCGTTATTGCGGCGCGCCGCTGCCGGGACGCTTTGCCAAGGGGCGGGAAGATTTCGGTTCACGGCGCATCGCGGTGCGCATTCATCGCGATGAGGTCTGAGTCTCTTCGGGCTTGTTGCCGGCCAGCTTGGGTTTGAGCGCCACGCCACGTATGGTGGGCCGGGCCAGGGGCATCGCCTTACGCATGCTCTCGCGGGTGATCGATTCTATCTGAAAGCCTGCGCGGCGGATCTGCGCCTCCGTCTCTCGGTTGAGGTGGCAGTTGCCTGCGATGCGGCGCCAGATGAAGTTGACCCTGTCTTGCCAGCGTCGCCGGCGGGTGCCCTTTTCTGCGGCGACATGCTCGAGGAACAGCAGGTGACCGCCAGGTTTGAGCACCCGCCAGATCTCAGCCAGTGTCGTGGGCAGATCCACCACGGTGCAGCAGACCAAGGATACAAACACCCAGTCGATGCTCTCATCCTCGCAGGCCAGGGCTTCCGCCGGGCAGTCCAGCACTGTGATATTGCTATCGGGTAGCTCGGCGACGGCGCGCTCCAGGCGGCGTCTCATGTCCACATCGGGTTCGGTCAACACCAGCTCGAGCCCTGGCACATTGGGATAGAGGGGCAGGCTTGCGCCGGTACCCGCGCCGATCTCCAGCACGCGGCCACTGACTTGGCTGAGCAGCGTCCGGCGCCAGTCGATGAGGCAGGCCCGCTCGGGCCCGCGCATGAAACTGTCGTAACAAAAGGCGATGATGCGAGACATCTTGGCCTCCGGCTCACACGCCGCGACCAGAGATCGCGGCGGCGTATCATGAATGACTTATTTAAGTATGGGCCCTGATGTAGAAAAGGCACATCTCTGGTCCATCTTTAGGCCTTTAAGGTTATCGTTGGTGCGCCGCTGTGCCCGATATCTAGCTGTATTTAGTTCTCGCTGGTGGAGATCAAGAGATCAAACCTTGGGTTGTTTCTCAGGTTGGCGAAGTCATCCTCGTTGGCGGCGACCTCCTTGAAGGAGACGCTGTTTTCGATAGCCTGCTCGAGGTCAGACAGGGCGCGCTCTTCCTGTCCCAGACAGGCGAAGGCGCAGGCGCGCTGGTAGAGGGCGTGGGCGTTGCTGCCGTCGACCTCAAGCACCCGGTTACACAGGCTGAGGGCCCAGTTAAACTCGCGCATCTCCATGGCCGCATCGGCCTTGTAGGTCATGGCCTCCAGATCGCCCGGGCGTATGGTGAGGATCTCGTTATAGACGGCGATCTTCTGCTCCGGGGTTTGGGCGCTCTGGGATTGCAGCCAGAGGGTGTGGATCTCGTTGATGATCTCGATCTCGCGATTGTTCTTGGTGATGATGCGGCTCTTACGCTTGAGATCTTGCTCGAGCACCTTGAACTTCTCCTCATATTGCTCGGTGATCGCCTGCAACTGTTCGGCGGCGAGCTTGGCGGTGTTGGTCTTGATCTCCCTGAGGGACTGCCAGCCGATGAAGGCGATCAGCGAGGCCACACCTGCGATGATGTAGAAGAAGTAGGTGACTGTGACGTTGGCATAGTTGAGGGACTTGTCGGCCACCGCCAGCTCCCGGTCGGTGATCTCGATTGTCAGGCGGCGCTCCAGATCTTGCTGCTCCATCCTAAGGGCCTTGAGCTCGTCGAGTATGTAACGCTCCACCAGGGGCTTGTCTAAAATCGGCTGCTGAGCATGGGTCAAGGCGGGCTGTGGCGGGTCAATCTCGGCCTCGTTGGCCCCCTGGACTGTGAGTGTCGTGGCGAGTGAAATAATGGCGATTAACAGGCAAAGTAAGCGTGGCATAACAGATTTCCGTCTTTAATTTAGGTCGTTAACTTAGTGTGGGTCGTCCTAATCTAGGGTCACACTAACAACATAGGGCGTTTGATGCCAATCTAATTGCCAGACGGAAAAGGTCAATTAGTCTGGTTGTTGGTCTAGGGGAAAGCCACTTCGGGTAGGCATTCGAAACCCGGCTTAGCAAACAGATAGCCCTGCATAAGCGCAACGCCTGCACCTTTAAGCCATTGCATCTCGCCTGGTGTCTCTATGCCTTCGGCCAGGCATCTTATCTTGAGTTGGTGGCAGATGCCGAGCAGGTGAGTCACTATGACCTGCCGGGTGTCGTCTCTATCTATGTTACGGATCAGCTCCATGTCCAGCTTGATGAGATCGGTCTGGAAGTTGGCGAGCAGACCTAAGCCGGCATAGCCGGCGCCAAAGTCGTCGATGGCGGTCATAAAGCCAAGTTCCCGGTAGTATTCCACTACGCGTTTGACGTGCCCACTGTCGGATATTTTTTCGGATTCGGTAAATTCGAACATGATCCGCTCCGTCGGGAAGCCATACTCCCTTGCGGCCGCCAGAGTGGTACGAATGCAACGTTCGGGTTGGTAGATGGCGTTGGGCAGGAAGTTAATGCTTAATATGGATTGCAGATTTAGCTTGGCCGCCAGTGCGATAGCCTTTACTCGACAGGATTGATCGAAGGCATAGCGGTTGTCGTCATTCACCCTTGAGATCACCGAATAGGCGGCCTCGTTATTGGGGCCGCGCACCAGGGCTTCATAACCAAATACCTTTTGCTTGGCGATATCGACGATTGGCTGGAATGCCATAGTGAAATCAAAATCGAGACCAGGATTATTGGCACACTGGCGACATCCGCTACTTGTAAATTGAGATTGAACTGTTTCCATTGAACCTTCCTTGTTAGCTGATCAGTGTAAGAATTGAAGATAGCGCCAATGACAAAGCAGATGGAGTCGACCCGCCCACCGATGTTATGCAACCAGTATAGTTGTGATTTTCATGATTTTTTAGGTGAGAGTCCTGAGGTGAAACGGAGAGTGAGGAAGGGAGGAGAAAAACATTGGCTAACGTCCCTGTTAGCCAATGGAAAGCTCAAGTCATTGTGACTATGCGTACTGTCTGCGACCTCTGCCAAGAAGCAGCAAGGTCAGTAAGGCGTACAGGCCAAGGGCACCGCCACCTGTCGACTCACTTGGTGGCTCGACAGGTGGCAAAGGCGCCGCTGCCACTTTGACCATGAATTGGGTGTTGGTCTCAAACTCGCCGTCGCTGGCAGTGACTATGATTGGGTACTCGCCGCTGCTGGTGAAGCTCACCTCAAGCTGGGTTCCCGAGAGGGTTATGCCTTCGACACCCGTAGCCGACAGCGTGAGTGCATCGCCCTCGGGATCGCTAAATACCTCGCTGAGATCGACGCTGACCACAACACCGCCCTGGGGGCTGAGCTGAGTCGTAATATCGGCGATGGCATTGGCTACCACAGGCGCCGTGTTAAGCGGTACCTCTACCGGGGCGAGGCCTTTTACCTTGATCAGGGTCGCGCCTATGTTGCGCTTAAGATCCGGCGTAGTGCCTAGCTCCAGCAGACCATAGTAGGTGGCATCTTGCTCCAGGGGCTGCAGCGTCTGGCTGTCGTCCAGATAGCCGTTGACGGTCAGGTTGATGTCGAAACGTTCGTCCTGAGCCACCTGGGTTGGCGCCTCGATGTCGAAGCTGGCCTGGTTGCTGTAGCCAACATGGGTGATCTCCAGGGTCACCTCGTCGGCCTCATCTTCTACCGTACCCTCGTAGTTGTGGGCAAAGATCCAGTAGTTGCCAGAGGGTGGGTTGTCGATGATACAGCGCTCCTTGGAGTCCACCTCTCCGCTGATGCAAAGCAGTGAGTAGAACATCTCATAGGCATTTGGCATGCCGTCGTTGTCATCGTCGATACCCACATAGAGATCCATGTCGGGCGAGGTGCTGTCGGTGATCTCAACCACCAGGCGTTTGGTGTATGGCTTGACCACGGTCGGCACGCTGAAGATCACCTCAGGGTTAGAGTGTGGGCTGTTGCGCTCGGTATCGTTGGAGGAGCCGATGGCGCTGCCGGTAAAGGATTGTGCCTTAAACAGACCGAAGCCTCGGCTTTGCAGGGCCTTACTGCCTGAGGTATACACATCTTCAATGGCTATGCTGTTATCGACATTATTAAGCTCGGCGCTCACCTCCTCGGCAACCTGTCCGGCCTTGAAGCCTATGGTGGCCTGCAGATGGGTATCGCTCATGCTGGCGTCAGCATTGTTAAGCTTGATATAGCCGTGCACCCACTCGTCCACCAAGTTGATGTTGGCGGTCGCCTTGATGGTCAATACCTGAGACTCGCCGGCGTTGAGTGAGAAACTCGCCGGAGTCACCTCCAGGGTGAAGCCTGGGTTGAGGTATTCGTACGTTGTGCTCCAGCTGCTTGCCTGGGTTGCGGTGACGGTGCGAGTCCAGGTGCAGTTAGAGATACACTGGTTTTGCACCATAGAGCTGGTGTTGAGGTGGGTCGGGTCGCCGCCCATTTCTGGGTTGGCATCCAGGTACTCCTGCTTGTTGATGTCCAGCAGCAGACCGGCCTTTAACGCCTGGTTGATACGCAGGCTGCCCGCGCCCTGGTCGAAGAAGTCGGAGCGCTGCGCGACGCCATCATAGTCATCATCCTTATGGGTGGTTTGATGGGCTGTGCTCATGATGGCCGACTGCGCCTGGGCCGGTGTCCAATCTGGATGCACGGCCTTGAGCAGGGCAAAGGCGCCCGTCACATGCGGGGTTGCCATGGAAGTGCCTGACAGGCTGGCGAAAGGAATATGGCCTGTTTGTCCGCTAAACACTCTGTCTTCGGCATTGGCGGCGTAGATGTTGACGCCTGGGGCGGCGATATCTGGCGAGAAGATGTTGGTGTAGGGCAGGTTAGGGCCGCGTGAGGTAAATGCCCCTGCGATATCGCCAAGACTCGGATCTCTGGTGGTCTGTGTGGCTTCAATGGTCGCCCGATGACCCTCACCACTCGCTAGCCATTGGGTGAGAAGCTCACCGTCATCGGCATTCAGGTGGATGGCAGGTAATACATGATTGTCATGGTTGAGCGTGTCGGCACCACCAGACATATTAATCAAGATCATGCCGCCGGCGCCGCCGACTTTAACATTGATCCCCTTGCGGACCCTGGCGTTCTCGCCGCGCTCACAGACCACAATTTCACCGTTAAAGCTCCCCTCGCCGAAGGGCTCGGTGCACATGGCATTGTCAGGATCAACACTGGCCGCCAAGACGACAGGTGCAGTGATGCCTTGGGTGACGCCATAGCCCGTCATGTTGCCGGGAGGCGTGTCGCCACCGACCATGCCGGTTAACTGTTTGGTTTTAAAGGCTAAGTCGTGGGTGTAGGCCGCGACCGTAGTGACCCAGGGGGCGTTGCCCGGCGAGCCTATGGTGCTGGCGCTTGGGCCTGCGTTACCCGCGGCCACGGCGACATGAATACCGGCCTCGCGAGCATTGAGGAAGGATTCGGCGTCGATGGAAGACCAGGGATCTCTTGCGGAGCCGCCCACTGAATAGTTGAGTACCTGCACGCCGTTCTCGATGGCATGCTCAATCGCCTTGATGGTAAATTCGGGGTAGCAGGCGCCTTTATCGTCACAGACCTGGTATGACACCAGGTTGGCATGGGGCGCTACGCCGCTGATGGCATCGAATTCGAAGGCGCTCTTCTCTGCAATAACCGTGTTGTCATCTTCCTGAACATTGAGGTAGTAGTTGACGTTATGCAGTATGTTGCCCGCCGCAGTAGAGGCCACATGAGAACCGTGACCATTAAAGTCGTAGCCAACCTTTGTCTTGTTCTCTAAGTCGTCGTAGCTGGGATCCTCTAGGTTATCCGCGGTGTCGAGACGATGTTGTACTAACTCGGGATAACTGACGATGCCGATGAGCTTGCCGTTACAAAACTGGCTGTATTGGATGCAGTCGCCTAGGTATTGGCCGTCGCCCAGCGGATTTATGTGACGATAACCATCGGCGCCCACCTCGGCAAAGGAGGGGTGATTGGCGTTAATGCCCGAGTCTATGACGCCGACGATAACCCCTTCGCCTTGGGTCCCGGCATTTTGACTATCACCTAGCCAGACCTGTTTGGCACCGATAAACTCGGGGCCTGTGGAGGTCTGAATATAGTGCAGATCGATGGGCTCGACGCTCACAACCGAGGGGTCTTTGGCAATGATGCTGGCCTCACCCGGCTTGAGTTTTACCGCCATGGCGTTGACCACAAGCTGGTAGTCGTGGGTGGGTTTGAGCACGCGGTCGAGCTTGCCGCTGAGTCTCTGTATGGTGTCTGCCTGCTGCTGTTTTAGGTACCCCCTGTACTGCAGGCTGGCCTCAGAGTGGCTGTTTAACAGGCCAGATGCCTGCTTGTTTGCCTTATTTATCTGAATATTAGTGGCGGCAAAGCCTTTGAGCGAGCCATCATAGCTGGCGACGGGGCTCTGTTTGAAGCGGACGAAGTACATGTCGTCGCTGCGTTGTTTGTCGGCGCGTTCGAGTTTGAGTTTTTCTTGGCCGGGAATGATGGTTTGCACCGGCTTAGTGTCATCGGCATAGCTTGCGCAGGCGATGGCAGCCGTTAATGCACTCAGTAACAAATTTCTACGACTTGATTTCATTTGAATACCTAAATAGTAGCGAAAGTGGGATAGCCACACTCGGCTATCCCAAACTGGTGTTTACTTAGATGATGCCTGGCGGCGACGAGCCATGGCTGTCAGCCCCAGCAGGAGTGATAGCCAGCTCAGGGCGCCACCGTCACTCTCTGGTTCTTGGCTGGCGTCAAGCTCAATGGTATGAGTGACCTGATGCACGCCGTCAGAAGCGATAATGGTCAGTGGATGACGACCTTCGCTATCCACCTGCCCCGTGATCTGGGTGCCGCTGATAGACAGCGCCGAGAAGCTAGCACCTTCGACCTGATAGCTTATGCTGTTACCTTCGACATCGTTGAACAGACCGGCAATATCCAGGCTGAAGCTGGCGGCCTGACCCGATTTGAAGGTGAGTGGTGCCAGACTCAGCGATGCCGCAACCTCTTCATTGAGTTGTGGCGCGACATCGTTAACGTCATTGACCACAACGGTTAGGGTTTCGGTCTCGCCTATGCTGTTGCCCTGCTGCGGGGTGATCTTGAGCTCGAATTCGCGGTTGTTTTCGAAATCCAGCGCATCAGGGTTAACGACATAGAGTTCGAAGGTCTCCTGATTGATGGCAAATGGTGTGCCGATAAGCGTGTTGGTGATGTGCAGTTCATACGTTGAGTATTTGGAACTGCCAATGGTGTAGAAGCCTTGGGTGTCCATGGCGATCTGGCCAACAATGGTGCCTACTTCGGCATTTTCGTCGACGTTAAACTGCTGTCCCGCCTCGGCTTTCGCAACGACGGAACCGTCCTCATCGAGGTAAGTGTTGTAGCCGATCTGCATGAAATCATCGTTAAGGCTGACCACCATGAAGCCTTTGGGCGCTTCAGCAGGACCGCCAAAGCCGAATGATTCGGGGGCACCGGCCGAGGCGATATAGATCTGCTCGCCTGGCTGCGCGGTGTAGGTTTGGCTAAAGTCGAGCTCACTCACAGGCTTACCCTCGGCCATAGGTGCAAAGCCAACTTTTAAAGAGCGGTCATTAGCGGTCTCGCTACATATTTCTTCGCCTGTGAACCAATCGAAGTAGCAGGACTGCTCTACCACATAGCTGCCGCCCCTGATGGGGTTAAACTGTGTGATAGGCTGGTATTGCTCTGTGCCTGTATGGCGGTCGGTTTGAATGTGAAAACCGAAGTTTTGGTCGAAGTCTTCCACGCTGTCGAGTTCGTGATGGAACATATCCTCTAGGCAGACCTGTGAGACCACATTTTTACCATTGTTGGCAAAATAGGTCGGCAGCGAAGATTCTTTGTAGCGCCCGGTCGGGTTGGTATAGTCGTAGGCCTTGTTGTAATCGATGACATAGGTGGTCGGTTGCCCCTTGTCGTTCAGGGTTACGAAGGGCTGGTTGACTCGCTGCGCGTCATCCCAAATAGAGGCGCCTTCAAAGCTCTTGTCCCAACCATTTTCCAACACCATAGACTCGTAAAACAGGTCGTAGAAAAACAGTTGTACACCTCTGTCGAAATAGTTCGCCAGTGCGACGTCTGCCCTGTCATGCAGGCTGACGGCAATGTTGAGTTTTTTGCCGGTTACGGCGCATTGGGCGTCATCGAAAATCCCACCACCGACTGCTTTTATCTTGTGGCCCTTGAGGTTTTTTATGTCATCGGGGAGTGTGCGATTCTGCAAAATGAGCGGATAAGCCTGAAAGGTTGTTTCGGTCGCAGATTCGTTGACAAAAGAGGCGACATAGCCTTGGTAGCCCGCTGAACCATACTCATCATCAGGGTAGTGTTTACGCGCCCAGTTCAGGTGATTCCACTCTGTTTGTCCAATGTCCGGATTATAACCTAGGTAGGTGGGAAATTCGGTTGCAATCGGGTGTTTGGTAATATGCGTGCTGTTACGTGCCTTGACCATCCAACCCAGGTTGATCTCAGGGTTTGATTCTGAGGTGAGGCTGATGTAGCCGTTAAGCTCGGTGGCTCTTAGGTTGGCATCGGTATGATCGCCGGTACCGACAAGTGGCCATTGGGGCAGTTTGCCGCCATCGATGGTGATGGTGATGGGAAGAATCACGCTCGAATGGGCGGGAATGTTCACCGTCTCAGGCAAGTTAAAGCTCAGGGCTTCATGGGCGGCCTTCTCGCCGGTCATCTTATAGGCGACCTGGTAAGTCTGAGTGGTGTCCGACACATTCTTGAGTGTGATGCGCTTATTGAGTGTCTTGGTCTGGGCGACTTCGTGCATGCCGAACTGCACATACGGCTGATTGCTACTGGTCTCCCAGGCGACTATCGGCGAGGCAACGGCGTTTGTCAGGTTTTCAACACCATGACCCATAGAATAGAGTTCTGCCGGGGTCATGCCATCGCTTTCTAAGATAGGCTCAAGATTGGCGGTGTTGGCTAATAGCGCTTTGATTTCGGCCGGGCCAAAACTTGGATGCTGGCTCTTGATCACCGCTGCTGCCGCGGCGATACGTGCTGCCGCCGTCATTGCCCCCGAGCGACTGCCGAGTCTAGGCGCTGTCTCATCCGGGTTAGAGATCTTGGCGACGGTTTGGTTGTCGCTCATGGTGACGATTTCTGGCTTGAGGGCCCCAGAGCCGCGAACCGGTCCCATAGGCGCCCAGTCTGGGACAACCAGGGTCTCGCCATCGTCGCCGTAATTGACGGCGCCGACTGTGATGGCCGATGTGGAGCTACCTTCTGAGGAGATCCAGTGTCTATGTTTAGCCTGGGCATCGCCATAGGTCGAATATTGTCCTAGCTCGCCCGCATGAGTCACCACGGTTAACCCTTGAGCCGATACCCGCTCGATCAACAGCTGCATCAGGCTTGGTGATGCGTTGCCATCTATGTCGAAGAAGGTAGCCGCACCGCCGGCTTCGATCAGCGCAATATCCAGATGATCGCTGGTGTCGCCGTCTTGGTTAGGGTCAAGGGCATGTTCGAGTGCCTGAACTATCTTTGACATGTTTGGCCCAGTGGCCGATACGTAACCGTTATTATCCGAGACGTTGTAGACTTTGTAGGCGTGTAGCTTGGCGCCCGGGGCGAGTTGGTGCACGATACTCGCCAGTTCCGTTCCCATGCCTGTGGGGTAGACCCAGCCATTCCAAGACTCATAGCTGAGGTTTTGATCTATGGGGTTGGCATCGTTGCCGTAATTCTCGCTAGCAAAGTCCCAGCCTCCGGCGACCACGGCCGTCGGGAAACCAGTGTATTCGATGGCACCATTTTCCAGGGCCTCGAGGTAGCTGCCTGCTGGCGGTGGTGTCTCGGGGTCGTTGTCTTCACCGTATACCCCCGAGCCGCCGAAGATTGGCAGGGTATAGTCGATGCCGGTAGAGATGATGGCGACGCTAACGCCTGTGCCAGCCGTGTCTTTGCCCGTGTAGGCCTGCATCAGGCTGACTTCCTCGTCCGCCATCACGCCCAGGCTTTGCGTTGTGCTGCGAGCCGTCTTTTGAATTGTCTCAACTTTTTGATCGTAGAAGGTATGCTCTATGCCAGTTAGCTTGCGAATTTCTGCCAGGGCACTGTTTTGCACTTCGAGGGTCATGGTGTTGGCCAGCAGATGTGTGCTGCCAACCAAGCGCGCCTGTGGATCTATGGCCTTTATCTGTGCCAGGAGCAGGGCTTGCTGTTTGAGTACTTGATCAGCATCGAGTTGCTGTAGGCCTGCGCTGCTTGCAGTTTGCTCTAGTGAGAAAGTATAGGTTCCCTTGGTCTGTGCCTGCTCGGCACCGAAGGCGGCGACTGATTCTGTCTTGGCCTGTAGGGCCGTCGAGAGAATGGCGGTCGAGACGCACAATGCTAGGGTGCATTTGGTAAATTTCATGTCCTTTCCTTCTTGTTATTGTGTGCTTCGAGTCAATGGATGTTGACTGTCACAATTTAATAACGTGAAGGTAATAGGCGCACAACGAAGGGCGTCTCGATTATTCGCCGTTTTTTGCTCTACGGGGGTATTATTTATCTCTAAAAAACATCTAATCTAAATTAGATCAAATAGTTAAGCCTATTTTGTCATGAGCTTATAGCCGTAGACATCGGCCTCGTTGGCCAGCTTTAGCGTGACCAAAAAGGAGTGGCCATCTGCCGGCGAGAGGCCAAAAAATTTGCGTACGGCATCTGGCGGAAATTGCTGCACCATCTCAGGCGTTTGCTCGGCGGCAGCAAGGTCGATGCGCATGACGGCATCGCGCTTGGCGTCGCGGCTCAAGAAGTAGAGATAACCCTGTTCAAAGTAGAAGGCGCCATAGTCATACTTGGCTAACTTGTCGGTGACCAGGGTCATCTTGTCCATGGTGCGGTCCAGATGCCAGATGCCGTCCTGGTCAAATTTTGACAGATAGAGATGGTTGGCATCCTGGCCTTCGATGGCATAGACGGCCTGCTGCTGAGTTATCAGTTCCAGGGCGCCGGATCTGACATTCAATTTGTAGATGCCATTGTTTTCTTTAGCAAAGCCCTTGAAGTAGAGCGAGTTGCCGTCGGCGGACCAGCTTAGGTTGTCGGCCTCGATCCCCTGAGTATCTATGGCGCGATAACTTTCCGATTCCATGTTGCCTATGTAGAGGGTCTGCCCGGTATCTGTGATGATATTGACCGCAAAATCTGTGCTCACAGGTGAGACGGCGGCGACACCGACATTGCCCAGGGTGTGGGTAATGTCTTTACTGCTCACCTTATTGTTGCGCCAGATAGACCAGAGCGCGGAGCGGTTGGAGAGAAACAGGATATTGTCATTAGTCTTGGCATATTTGCCATACATGTCGCGGGAAGAGGAGGAGATACGCCTCAGCTGCTTGCCGTCATCATAGGCCTGCTGGGTGATATATTCCTTGGAGATATGCTCGGTCACGTAGAGCATGGCGTTGTTGTCAGACAAGCTGATGCTGCTGGGGAGCCCAGGTTGTGCCAGCGGGGCAAGCTGGCTGCCGTCGGCACGAATCCGGGAGATGATGGCCGCCGCCCCGTCGACATTGTTGACATAAAACAGCTGCTCCCGGGCCGAGTAGTCGAAGTCGACTATGCTGGGGCTGTTTTGGATCAACTCATGTTCCAGCCCCGCGCCGTCCTGTAACACCAGGCTGAGCAGGTTGGACGCCGCCCGCTCGCGGATGAAGGCCAGCTGTCTGTCCCCTTCGAGCCATTTAGGGGCATAGTCAATTTCGTTCTTATTAGGAAAGCTGACCTGCTGGTGCAGATTTGTGTCGAAACGGTAGGCCATCAGGGCCACACGATCCTGCATCTTCTTGGCGTAGATCAGCTGGTTATCATCGACCCCTGACCAGGAGACGATGCGCTTATAGGGGATGTAGAAGCAGTCGGAGGCGATGAGCTGGTCTGTGTTATCCAGAAGGTTTCTCACCCTTATCTGACAGCCAGCCTGCTGATCGATACGCACGTAGGCGAGCTTCTCATCTGAGTGGGACCAGGCGGGCGAGGCCTCTTCGTTGTTCTCGAAAGAGATAAGGGTCAATGGCGCGTCGGCCTGGTTAAGCTCCTTGATATAGATCTTGCCGCTCAGGGAGTTGTCTCGCCACTGCATCGCCATTCGCTGGCCGTCATGGGAGACGGCGATATGTTCCTCGACCCCGCCGTAGTTGGTCACCTTGAGTTTAGCCTGCCTGCTTAGGTCTGCCTCAGGTTTCATTTTGGGGGGCTCTGTCCCGAGGTGGTTGAGAGACAGCCAAAGGATCAGGGCAACAGTGACCGCGGCAATGGCACCATAGCGAGTGTAGGTGCGTGATTTGCCCGAGGAGACCTGCTTTTCTATAGGCTGCACCTCGAGGGTGAGCTGATAGCCGAGTTTGGGAAGGGTGTTAAACACCTCGTCGTCTACGCCCAGCTCCTTAAAGGTCTTTCTCAGCACCCAGATGCCGTTGGTGAAGCCCTTCTTGCCGACCCCTTCGTTGCCAAGCCAGATGTTGTCGATCGCCTGTTGGCGCGATACCACATTGTCTGGGCTGTCGATGAAGAGCATCAGGAGTTCGAAGACTTTAGAGGAGAGTTTTATGCTGTTGTCTGCATGTTTTAACGACATCAACTTGCAGTCTAATTCGCATCCGCCTATCTGATAGCTGAGATTGGTCATTCACTGGGGCCCGTAGACTATTGTTATTCTTATGTGACAATCATATGGGCTGAGTGTAGTTCGGCTCAATAGCCTATGAATAGTTATTGTTACAGCATTTCCTAACATACTGTTTATTATGTTTTTTAAAAGGTTACAATTTGCTACAAAGCGGTAATTATGCCGTCTGTCGTCATCGATGAGCCAGGCTGACCTAAACTGAGTAGATAGGTTGGTAGGCGTTTAGGCGCTGACGGAGTGATTCTGATGGATAGACGGTATCTTTTAACGGCTTTTAGCTACGCCCTGCTCGGGCTGATGTTAGGCCTCTACATGGCCGCTTCTCACGACCATGGTCAACTAGTGACCCATGCCCATATTATGATGATAGGCTTTCTGGTCTCCTTTAGTTACGCACTGTGCTATCGCCTGTGGCTCGAGGCATCCTCGGGGTGCCACAATGGGCGATTGGTCATGGCGCAATTTTGGCTGCATCAGCTGGGCACCCTAGGGGTGGCGATCGGCCTGTTTCTGCTTTACGGCGAGTTTGTGGCGCTGGAGGTGGTGGACCCCTTCCTGGCGGTCGCTTCTTTTAGCGTGTTTGGCGGCGTGGTGCTGATGATGGTGCAGCTGCTTAAGACCAAAAGTGTTAAAGGGGAAGACGGCTAAAGGGTAAGGGGGCTCAAGGTTAAGAGCACTGTGGTTAAGTGGTCTGTGGTTAAACGGTCTGCGGTTCAGAGGGGTGCGGTGGAGAGCGCTGTGGTTAAGAATCGCAGTGCTGTAGCTGATTAAGACCTCTAAAAAGTGCGCTCATAAATAAGGGCGCATAAAAAAGGTGAAGCTTAGCTTCACCTTTTTCGTTTAATCACAGCCTTAGGCTAGGTGATGGGGTATTACTCGCCCTGTTCAACGCCAGCGCGGTTGATCAGGAACTGCGTGAGCAGCGGCACGGGGCGACCGGTCGAGCCCTTGTTGGCGCCACTGTTCCATGCGGTACCGGCCACATCCAGGTGCGCCCAGTTGTACTTCTTGGTAAAGCGCGACAGGAAGCAGGCTGCGGTAATGGCACCGGCAGGACGACCGCCCAGGTTGGTCATGTCCGCAAACGGGCTCTCCAGATGCTCCTGATACTCATCCCATAGCGGCATGCGCCATGCGCGGTCGCCACTCTGCTCGCCGGCGTTGAGTAGCTCGTGAGCCAGCGGATTGTGGGAAGAGAAGAGGCCTGAGGCGTGTTTACCCAGGGCGATCACACAGGCACCGGTAAGGGTTGCCGTGTCGACGACCAGCTCAGGGTCGAAACGCTCTACATAGGTCAGCACGTCACACAGTACCAGGCGGCCTTCGGCGTCGGTGTTGAGCACTTCTACCGTCTGGCCCGACATGGTAGTCAGGATATCCCCTGGACGATAGGCGTTGCTCGACGGCATGTTTTCACAGCCCGCCAATACACCTACCACGTTGATCGGCAGCTTCAGCTCGCACAGGGCCAGCATGGTACCGATCACGCCTGCGGCGCCGCCCATGTCATATTTCATCTCATCCATGGCTTCGCCTGGCTTGAGCGAGATACCGCCTGAGTCGAAGGTCAGGCCCTTACCCACAAGTACGATAGGCTTCTCTGTGCTGTCTACCGCGCCCTTGTATTCCATGACGGTCATGACCGACTCGTTATGGCTGCCGCGGCCGACGGCCAGGTATGAGTTCATGCCCAGCTTGGCCATCTGCTCTTCGCCAACGGTAGTGACGGTGAGGTTTTCATGGTTCTCGGCAATTTGACGTGCCTGAGAGGCCAGGTAAGCCGGGTTACAGATGTTAGGTGGCATGTTGGCCACGTCGCGACACAGCTGGGTACCTGTCGATACGGCCATGCCGTGCTCGATGGCGCGCTCGCCTACAGTGAGTTCGCGGCGAGTCGGTACATTGAATACCAGCTTGCGCAGCGGACGACGGGTTTCGCCCTTGCGGGTCTTGAGTGCGTCGAAGCTGTATAGGCTGTTCTGAGTCGATTCAACGGCTTCGCGTACTTTCCAATAGGTGTCACGACCCTTAACGTGCAGCTCGGTCAGGAAGCAAACGGCCTCCATAGAACCTGTGTCGTTTAAGGTGTTGATGGTCTTAGTGATGATCTGCTTGTACTGGCGTTCGTCTAGTTCTCGTTCTTTGCCACAACCTACAAGAAGGACGCGTTCACTCAACACGTTGGGTACATGATGCAAAAGTAGCATCTGACCTGGCTTACCCTCTAAGTCGCCGCGGCGAAGTAAGTTGCTAATGTAGCCTTCACTGATTTTATCCAGTTGCTCAGCAATACCAGAGAGGCGTCTAGGTTCATAGACACCAACGACAATACAGGCCGAACGTTGTTTTTCCGGGCTGCCGCTCTTAACGCTAAACTCCATGAGCTCTCCTAGATTCTTAAAGACAAATATTATTATTTATTAGATAATGTCTGCTTGTGTCCAAAACGGACCTAAAATTGGTACACCAATGTTAATTTTTCAGGTGTTTTTCTGCCATTTTTAGTTAAAGGCTGGTCACAAAACTACCAAAAGTAGACAGTCTACATGAAAAGTGGGCTGATACCAGCATAAATATAAGTTTAGGGACTGGATCCTGCCTGTGATTGTATTTAGATACTTGATTCGTGAAGTTTTAAAAGCGCAGATGGCAGTGCTTTTAGTACTGTTAGCTATTTTTATTAGCCAACATTTTGTTCGTGTACTCGCTGATGCATCCGATGGCGAGTTTCCCGCCTCTCTGGTGATGACCCTACTCGGGCTCAATCTTCCCTATCTTGCCGTGCTTGTGGTCCCCCTGAGTCTGTTTTTGGGGATTCTGGTGGCCCATGGTCGTATGTACGCCGAAAGCGAGATGGTGGTTTTCCATAGCGTCGGCGTGAGTGAATGGTATGTCACCCGGGTGACCCTGCTGCTCGCCCTTGGCAATATGCTGTTTACCGGTTTTTTATCTATTTATGTCACTCCCTGGGCGGAAGAGACGCAAAATCGAGTGCTGGAGAATGCCCAGTCGGAAGCCGGATTGGCGGCGCTGACCCAGGGGCGCTTCCAGACCAGCCCTAACGGCCGCGCGGTACTCTTTGTGGAGCGTATCGGCCGCGACAATCAACTGGACAAGGTATTCGTGGCGCAGTTGCCCGACCCGGAAGATGGCGCCAGCCAGACCAATATCGTGGTGGCCCAAGGGGGCCGGGTGATCGAGGACGATACCGGTGAGCAGCGCCTGGAACTTAACGACGGGATTCAGTATCAGAATAAGCCGAATCGACTCGACTATCAGGTGGTCGAGTTTGCGGGTTACGAGATGCAGATCAAGGAGCAGGAGGTGGATCAGCGTCGTCGCAAGTTGTCTGCCCTGTCCATCGACCAGCTGCTCGACACCGAGGGACCCGAGGCGGTGGCCGAGTTCCACTGGCGCCTGGCCATCCCGCTGGCGATCCCCTTCATGACGCTGATCGCCGTGCCCATGGCGCGGGTCAATGTTCGCCAAGGCAAGTTTGCCAAGATGTTCCCGGCCATCTTGCTCTATCTGGGTTATTTCGGTCTGATGATCGCCGGGCGTAAGGCGCTGGAGGATGAGGTGATCCCCGCCTATCTCGGCATGTGGTGGATCCATGCCTCGGCGCTGTTTTTGGGAATGTTGCTTCTGAGTAAGGAGCGTCCCACAGGTGCCAAGCTTTCTGGCTTGATCAAGCGTAAGAAGGTGAATGCATGAGAATCTTAGATTTCTATATCGCCCGCGTCCTGGTCAGCACCTCGGCCCTGTGTTTGCTGGTGCTAACCGGCCTGTCTGGCATCATCAAGTGGGTGGATCAGCTGCGTCTCGTCGGCCGTGGTACCTATACCATGGTGGATGCCGCCATCTATGTGCTGTTTCTGATCCCCCGCGATATCGAGATGTTTTTCCCCATGGCCGTGCTCCTAGGGGCATTGATCGGCATGGGGATGTTGGCGTCGAACTCTGAGCTGGTGGTGATGCAGTCGGCGGGCCTTTCCCGCTTTCAGATCACCCTGTCGGCGATGAAGACGGCGGTGCCCCTGATGATCCTGGTGATGGCGCTGGGTGAGTGGGGCGCACCTGTTGCCGAGCGTCACGGTAAGGAGCTGCAGGCGGTCAAGCTCTCGGGCGGTAGCCTGTTCAAGTCGAGCCGCGGTATCTGGGCCAAAGATGGCGATCTGTTCGTCAATATCGGCGAGATAGAGGATATCAAGAGCCTACACAATATCGTGCTCTATGAGTTCGATGACCATCTGAACCTGGTGGGGACCATAGAGGCGCGCCGCGGCGTCTATTCCAAGGATCATTGGCGTCTGCTGGATGTGCGTCAGACCAAGATCACGCCAGAGCAGGTGAGCCTGACGGATCTGACCCTGTATCGCTGGGAGTCGACCCTGACGCCGGATAAGCTCAGCGTGGTGTCGGTAAAACCCGAGGCCTTATCCATTCAAGGCTTGGTGGATTATCTGGAATACCTCAAGGTGAACAACCAGGATTCCGGCCGCTATGAGCTGGCGCTGTGGCGCAAGATCTTACAGCCGATCACTGTGGCGGTTATGATGCTGGTGGCCCTCTCGTTCGTGTTCGGTCCGCTGCGTACCGTGACCATGGGCGCACGGGTGCTGCTGGGCGTGGTTGCGGGCTTCAGCTTCTATATCTGTAACGAGATCTTTGGCCCCATGACCTTGGTTTACGGCCTACCAGCCGTGCTGGGGGCGGTCATGCCGCCGCTTATCTTCAGTAGCGTGGCCATCTACTATATACGCCGTTAGCGCCAGGCGTAGCCGATTATCGGCTAGCGCAATATGGATAAGCGCAATATGAATGAGCGCAAATAAATACGCGCAATAAAAAAGGACCCTAGGGGTCCTTTTTTAGTTTTAGCGATTTATACCCATCACAGTAAGTATCTGATCAGACATAGCGCAGGAAAAACGCTTGAGAACCAAGCAGGATCTTTAGATAAGTCGTTAGTCTACCTAGTACAGCTATCGAGCGTTTTAACGAGCTAGCATGAGCAATTATTTATTACGATTGGTATTACTAGACGCCGTGCCAGTTACGCATCTGGTTGGCTTCTTTTGACAGACCACCACTTCCGAGCGGGTCATCATATCCTGTAGTGCCAGCTTATCGCCGTTGATGAGGATCCACAGGTTGCCTATGCCAAGTAGCGACCATACCAGGCGGGCCGTGGCGGTGATCATGCTCAGGCTCTGGCCGTTGGGGTGCTGGATCTTCAGACGCCAGGCGCGCATGCCCAGTGTCTGGCCGCCGTAGCTCCAAAATAGCACATAGAAGAGGCCAACGCAGAAGGTGATCCACAGCTGATACAGGCCTTTGTAGAGCGGGGTGCCGTTGAGCAGATCCGAGACATGCTCGAAGCCATTCATGGCAAGTAGGCCACTGCTGGTGAGGGCGGTAAAGGCACCGAATCCGATGGCACCGGCCACCATGTAGACGGCGACGGCCAGCAGCAGGTCGTACACTATCGCGCCCAGGCGGCGAAAGAAGCCGGCTCTGGGAAAATTGGCATGTTCAATATTAGACATTTAGGGCCTACATCATCTGGTAAAAGGCGAATATGGGTGGCTTATTCTAGCTAACTTGGCCTTAGCTTTCATCCTGAGCGCTTTCATCTCGAATAAAGTGGATGTCGCTAAAGCCGAAGCGGGCGAACTCCTTGTGGCGATAGTCTTTCACCGCCTGGGAGCCCTTGGATGTCATGGCGACCTGAGCCTCCATGGCGTGATAGCGGGTCAGATCGATCCCTTCGGCTGCGGCCACGGCTTCATAGATGTCATGAAACTTGTCGTAGACGAAGTTGATCTCTTTGTATTGATTTTTAAAGGTATAACCGACTCTGCGGGCCATAATAATCTCTTATTCTTGAGGTGAGACGCCGGGGGCGTGTGCTGCTATGGCATACACCATATAGCAGGCATCTTCCGGGTAGCTGTCCAGGGATTTGTCGATTATACGCGATTTAAAGCCCAGACGTTGCCAATATGTGTGGGCGCCGCCAACCGCTACCAGGGAGATGCTGTCTAACCCCTTGTCTTGCGCCCGCTCGATGAGGCGGCTAAACACCGCCGCCCCAGCGCCTAGCCCCCGAGCCTTGGCGGAAAAGGCGATGTCATGAAGATATAGCGTTTCCTGCAAGGGTGCCTGGTCAAGTACCTGCTCCAGGCTCGGCGGCAGGTCGCGCTGCCATGGATGGGCCAGGCAATAGCCGATCACCGAGTCGTTGTGGGTGACCACATAGCAGGTATCGGGGGAGAGCAGCGCCTTGCTCTGCAGGGCGTCGAGGGATTCGGGCTCGATATTGGGATAACACTCATCCTGAATGTGTAAAATGCTCGGCCAGTCCTGGGCCTGTATTGCTCGTATTTGCATCGCTAATGTTTCTAGTCGTGAGGGTAAAGGTCGATGGGGCAAAGGCTAGATGTTCGCACAGCTTTCGGGCCTTATCAATGGTGTTAGTCTGGGCGTTAAGATTAGTAAAAACAAATGTGAATATTGGCTATTTACTCAATTATTCAGTCTGTTATTCTCTAATCTCGGTGGCTCGCCTACCTTGGCAAGTCGTATCTTGTCTGAGCCGCCCAGTGAGTCATTTTTTTGATAGGAACAGGCGTATAGCAATATACGTGCGCGACATTAAGCGGGCCTTAAATCCCCCTGGGGCAAGAGGCATTTTCTCATGGAGAGAGACTGTGGATTTTTTACTGCTTACCGATAACTTACCCTACAGCCTGGCGCTGGCCTTAGTGATCCTCCTTGGCCTGGTCGAGGGCTTCTCTATGGTATTTGGCCTCAGCCTGTTTGGGCTGCTGGACGATCTGACCCCCATGGAGATGGATGCCGATGTAGACACTGGCGTCTCGGGTGTCACAGGTGTCGCCGGCTGGCTCTGCCTTGACCGTCTGCCTTTGCTCATCTGGCTGGTGCTGGCCCTGACCAGCTTTGCCATCGCAGGCTTTAGCATCAACTATCTGGCGCTATCGATTGATACTGCCTTGCCGGCTTCCTTAAGCATTCCGCTGGCCATAGTGCTTGGCGCGCTCTCCTGTCGGTTCCTCGGCGCCCGCCTCGCTCTTCTGCTGCCCAAAAACGAAACGTCGGCGATCTCTGTGGATGACCTCAGCGGCCTGGTTGGGGTGGTGACCCTGGGCTGTGCCCGCAAGGGATTTCCCAGCGAAGCTGTGGTGAAAGATGCCTATCAGCAGAAGCACTATGTGTTGGTCGAGCCTGAGCTGGCCGGGGAGGCCTTCTCTCAGGGCACCTCTGTGGTGCTGTTAAACCGCAATGGCCAGGTCTGGTCTGTGGTGCAATTTAACAACGAAATTTAGTCTTTGGCAGCCCTAAGGTTTGCCGGAAAACCTGCTTACAACAAGCTTAGATTAAGGATGAAACATGAATGAAGTGGAAGGAATAGGCGTGTCATTGGGTGGCAGCTTTGTGTTTGTTGCCGCAGGCGCGGTATTAATAGGTATCTTGGTGATCGGCCTGATATTTGCCAAGTTATATCGACGGGCCTCGAAAGAGACCGCCTTTGTGAGAACGGGTTTTGGCGGTGAGAAGATCATCAAAGATGGCGGCGCCATAGTGTTGCCTGTGCTGCATGAGACGATCGCGGTGAACATGAACACCCTGCGTATCGAGGTGGAGAAGATGCAGAAAGATGCGCTGATCACCAAAGATCGCATGCGGGTGGATGTGCGCGCCGACTTCTATCTGCGTGTCGCGCCGAGTGTGGAGGGAATCTCCATGGCCGCGCAGACCTTAGGTACCCGTACTACCCGGGTCGAAGAGGTGAAGAAGCTGATGGAGTCTAAGTTTGTCGATGTACTGCGTGCGGTAGCGGCCGAGATGACCATGACAGAGATGCATGAGCAGCGCGCCGACTTCGTGCAGCGGGTGCAGAACAATGTCGCCAACGATCTGGAGAAGAACGGTCTCGAGTTGGAGTCTGTCTCTCTGACGGGCTTCGATCAGACCGACCTGCAATTCTTTAATGAAAATAATGCCTTCGATGCCGAGGGTCGTGCTCGCCTGGCGAAGATCATCGAAGAGAAGCGTAAAGAGACCAACGATATCGAACAGGAAAACCGCATCAAGATAGAGCAGCGTAACCTGGAAGCCGAGAAGGAGTCGCTGGAGATCGAGAAGGCCGAAGAGGAAGCGCGTCTGGTGCAGCAACAGGCACTGGAGTTTAAGCGTGCCGAGCAGAAGGCGGAGATCCTCAAGAAGCAGGAACAGAAGAGCCGCGAAGAGAAAGAGGCGGAGATCGCCAAGGAACGTGCGGTAGAGACGGCGCAGATCGAGAAGACCAAAGATATCGAGACCCGAGAGATCGAGAAGCGTAAGGCGATCGAACAGTCACGGATTCAGCAGCAGCGCGATATCGAGGTGGCCGAGCAGGACAAGCAGATCGCGGTCGCCGAGAAGTCGGAAGAGGAATCAGCCGCGCGCGCCAAGGCCGCCGAGGCCGAGAAGCTTAAGGTTGAGAAAGAGGAAGCGGTTATTACCGTGCGTCAGGTGGCCGAGGCTAATCGTCGCAAAGAGATTGAGGTGATCGACGCCCGCAAGGAAGCCGAGCGTGATGCGGTGGGCGTGACGGTCGAGGCAGAAGCCGAGAAGCGCGCCGCCGAAGATAAGGCCAGTGCGATTCTGACCGAGGCGAAAGCCGCGGCGGATGCCAAGAAACTTAAGGCCGAGGCCGACGAGAAGGTATACGCGGTCGAGGCGGCCGGTAAGCAGGCGCTGCACGAGGCGGAAAACGTGCTGAGCAGCGAACAGATAGAGCTGCAGAAGGCGTTGGCCATGCTCAAGGCCTTGCCAGAAGTGGTGGCCCAGGCGGTCAAGCCGCTGGAGAACATCGAAGGGATCAAGATACTGCAGGGCTACGGCACCTCGGGGGCGGCCCAGGGTAACGGCGAGGCGGTATTGAGCCAGGGCGGCATCGCCGAACAGGTAACTTCGGCGGCGCTGAATTACCGCGCCAACGCGCCCATCGTCGATGCCATGCTCAGAGAGCTCGGCATGGTCGATGCCCAAAAAGGTGGACTCAACGATCTGCTCAAGGGGCAGAATATGATCACCAACGAGATGCTGGGTTCTGGCGAGTTAGCCGAAGAAAGCCAGGGGGCACACTCGCCGCTAAACGGCAAGACGCCGCGCGAGGGCGATGTCGCGAGCTAATACCAATCGTAATAAACAAAAAGGCTAGCGTCGATGCGCTAGCCTTTTTTGTTGAGAGTCTTTGTTGCAGTCGGCTACTAAGCTAAGTAACGCTGCTCCAGATGGCGTCTGAAGTGAATTGGATTGAGCACCTCGCCGGTCACCTTAGTGACCAACTCATCTGTGGTCAGTCGCGAGCCCTGCGACCAGATGTTCTGCTCCAGCCAGTTCATTAGCCGGCCGATATTGCCGCCCGCTATCAGGCTGTCGATATCGCCGAGGGTCTCTACCATACTGGCCTTAAACTGGGCCGCGTACATGGCGCCCAGGCTGTAGCTCGGGAAATAACCCAGCTCGCCCACCGGCCAGTGAATATCCTGCATGCAGCCGTTGCGATAGTCTCCCTTGGTAGAGAGGCCCAGCAGGCTTTGCATCTGATTGTCCCAGAACTCGGGAAGGTCGGCGACCTCTAGGCTGTGGTCGATAAGGCCTTTCTCTACCTCATAGCGCAGCATGATGTGACAAGGGTAGGTTACCTCGTCGGCATCGACTCGGATGAGGCCTGGGGTGACCCGCTGCACCAGGTGTGTCAGGGACTCCTGAGTGAGTTGGCTGCCCAGGTGGTGATTAATCTTCTCTGTCAGCAGGGCGATCATCGCCGGGCTTCTGGCCAGCTGCATCTCGAAGAACAGGCTCTGACTCTCATGGATTGCCATGGAGCGAGCCAGTCCTACGGGCTGGCCGCGCCAGTCGATGGGCAGTCCCTGCTCGTAGCGGGCATGGCCTACCTCGTGGATGGTGCTATAGAGGGAGGTGGCAAAGTCGGCCTCATCGTAGCGGGTGGTGATGCGTACATCGCCGGGGACTCCGCCGGAGAAAGGGTGGCTGCTGGTGTCCAGGCGTCCCTGGTTAAAATCAAACCCTAGCAGCTGCATCACGTCGAGATTGAGGGCCTGCTGGGCGCGGGCGCTGCTGTGGGGGATGGCTACGGCTTGCCAGCTCTGCTGCCTGGCCTGTACCTGCTGTATCATATCGGGCAGCCAGGTTCTCAGCTCGCCAAACACCTTGTCGAGCGCCGCCGTTTGACAGCCTGGCTCAAACTTATTGAGCAGGGCATCGTAAGGTGAGAGCTGCTGGACCTCGCCGAGGATCTGCGCCTCTTCGCGCACCAGGGCGATCACCTTCTCCAGGTTTGGCCTAAATCCCTGCCAGTCATTGTCTTTGCGTTGCTGACGCCAGGCATGCTCACAGGCATAGGTGAGTGCGGTCTTCTGCTGTACCAGCGCGCCGGGCAGGGCGGTAGCCTGCAGCGTGTGATAGCGCATCTCTCTGAGGTTAGCCGCCTGCTCGGGCGTTAAGGTTTCTTCGCCTGCCGCGGCCAGCCCATCGACCAGGGAAGGCGCCGTCTTAAGCCCATGGATGTGCAGTGCCAGTTCGGCCATCGCCTCGCCCCGGCCCTGACTGCCGCCGCTTGGCATCATGGTGGCCTGATCCCAGTCGCCCAGGGCTCTTAGGTGTTCGAAGTGGTGGATCTGTCTAAATGCGGCGCACAAGGCGTCGTAGTGCGGCGTCGCCGAATCTTGCTTGTCTGCTGTCATAGCCTCTGTCCATAGTGTCTGTCGATCTTAAGTAAATCTGGCTGACATGCTAACACGAGAATGGCCGGAAACGAGTGTCGATAAGCAAGGCTGTCTTGATTAAGACGGCCTGTAACAGAAGACGAGCTAAGGCGTGTTTAGGCTTTCAGCAGCGCCAGCGCCGGCTGGCGGTTGCCAGGATAGAGGCGATAGGCCTTGTGGTGCTTGATGCTGCTGGCTTTCTTATCGCCCTGGCTGAGCAGGAGGGCGTGTTTAACGGCGTGCTGGGCGATGAGCTGCTCGTCGGCGCGAATAAAGAGGGTGATGGGCTTAACCAGCTTGTCGTCCACCAGGTGCTGCTCATACTGCTCGACCGAGATCACCAGGCTGTTTTTCCCGTCGCTGTCGAGCCTGAGCTTGCCGCTCACCTCACAGTCGAGGATGACCAGCCAGTCTTGGGCTTCAAGTTCGGCGATCAGCGCGCGTAATGACTGGCCCACCTGGGCGTTTTCCATCGCGGGCAGGTATTGGCTTTCGATGCGCGCTAGCAACAGGGGTAACTGCGCGTCAGCGCCTTTGCTGCGTCCCTCTCTTATCCAGCGGGTCAGATCTTCTGCCACCAACTTGGAGAAGCGTCTTTCCTTAAGTGACTGTACCATCCAGTTGCAGAGAAAATGGCTTTCTGCCGCAGCCGTCTTGATGCTGCCAGGGTTGTCGTTGCGTGCCTTCAGGGCGGCGAGTCCCGCCTGGGCGAGTGCCACTAGGGCTTGATTGTAGCTTTGCTCTGTCATTGCGTCTCCACGCAAAAGAAATAAAGGGATGCGGCGCCGAGTATACCCTATCACACCCCTCATCAATATCAGTCTGATAAAGAAAACCACCGCAGTTGGTTGAAATGCGGTGGTTTGTTGAGCCTAGTTCCTGCTTTATGGCTGGAGTTGGTTGTTTGCTACTGCCTGATGAGGCTGGCCGCGGTGAGGATCAGTTTAGGCTCGGCGCGCACCTTGTAGTTAGGATTTATATATTGAAAATGGATAAGACCCGTCTCATCCGTGATGTAGACGGCGGGCACGGGCAGTACCAGACGGGACTCGCCGGCCGCATTCTTCCACAGCTTGTTTTTCAGCTGCATCTTGGCCATGTAGCGATCAGATATGGCCTGGCTGGTGAAATAGGCCAGGCCGAAGGCGCGCATGGCGTTGAGCTTGGCATCTGAGACCAGGGTGTAGTTGAGGTCGTTCTTGGTCATGGAGGCGCGCAGCTCCTCCGGTGCGTCCGGCGATACGCCTATTAGCTGAAAGCCCATCTCGAGTAGATCCCCTTCGATGGCTTGTAGTTGCCCCATCTGCGCGTTACAGAAGGGGCACCAACCGCCACGATAGAAGAAGATCACGCTGGGTTTTCCCTGAATCAGCTGCTGTAGATCTATGTTGTCACCATTAAGTGATTTGACTTGAATCGATGGCACCTCTTGGCCGTTGAGTAGCGGTGAGATTGCCGTTGGGCTCTCAGCGATGGCCTTGGCCATGACAGGTTTGGCCGTAAATAAGAGTAGGCTCAATAATGTAAAAAGTAGGGCGCTCAACAGCGCGCGGGTGGAGGAATTGTTCGTCTTGGTCATCAATTGGCCTTCTCGTGATTGTTTTATGTGTCGAACAGACCCAGGCGGAGGCGTTAAACTTTCACCCCGATGGAGAATTAATCGATGCGATCAAAAAAGGCACTGTTAAGTGCCTTATTTGATTAGATAATAATTTTGTGACCGTACGTCGATTATTTTTGCTTCTTTATTTTCGCGTTGGATGAGTTTTTCACCTTCACCCGGCGGGTACCCATGTTCTTCTCGGCGATCACCTGAGCGCCCACGTTGTCGCTGCGCTGCTGCTTCTTGGCGAAGCTGCGGCGCTTCTGCAGCTGTTTGATCAGGAGGTCACGACTGCCCACCTCGTAGCCTGGGATGGTGATCCGGCGGATCTTATTGCCGATCAGCTTCTCGATATCGGCCAGGGTGCGCTCCTCTTCACGGCTCACCAGGGAGATGGCGACACCACTGCGTCCGGCGCGGCCGGTACGACCGATACGGTGCACATAGTCTTCTGCCAGGAAGGGCAGGTCGAAGTTGACCACATATTCCAGTTCCGGAATATCCAGACCACGGGCGGCGACCTCGGTGGCGACCAGGGCGCGTACCTTACCCTCTTTAAATTCGCGCAGCGCGCGGCGACGATTGCCCTGGGCCTTCTCGCTGTGAACCACGGCCGAAGGGATACCATCTAGGTTTAGCTCCTTCACCAGTGAGTCGGCGGCTTCGCGGGTGGCGGTAAATACCAGTACCTGTTGCCAGTTCTTCTTGCCGATAAGTTCGGAGAGGAGTTCACGCTTGCGGCGCTGCTCTACCGGGTAGACCACCTGGCTGACGGTCACCGCAGTGGTGTTCTGCTTGTCGACGGCGATCAGCTTAGGCTTGACCAGCATCTCGTTGGCCAGTTGCTTGACTGCGCTGGAGAAGGTCGCCGAAAACAGCAGGTTTTGGCGATCGCGATTCACCTGCTGCAAGATCTTCTGAATGTCGGTGATGAAGCCCATGTCCAACATGCGGTCGGCCTCATCCAGCACCAGGAAGTCGACATTAGAGAGGTTGAGGTTACAGGCTTGCAGGTGTTCCAGCAGACGTCCCGGGGTGGCGACTATGATGTCGGCACCTTTCTTGACCTTGGCGGCCTGGGTATCCATCTTGACGCCGCCATAGACGGTGAGTACCGAGACGGGCAGGTAACGACTGTACTGCTTGATGTTATCGGCCACCTGAGCCACTAGTTCGCGGGTGGGGGCCAAGATCAGGGCGCGGGTGTTGGAGCGCTGGGTATCGCTTGGGGTGTCGAACATCTTCTGCAGGATAGGCAGCGCGAAGGCCGCCGTCTTGCCGGTCCCCGTCTGGGCGCTGGCCAGCACATCCTGTCCACGGCGAATCGCCGGGATGGCCTCTTTTTGAATGGGCGTCATTTTTTGGTACCCACATTCTGAGATGGCATGCAAAATCTCGGGTGCAAAACTGAAAGATTCAAATCTCATTGGGATATCCTGTTGTTTACCTTTTTAAAATAACGACATATCAAATTGAGTTTAGTCCAGACTCGAGCCGTACCTTAACCCATAACGCCTCTGGGTCACAAAGGCGGGCGCGGAGTATAGCAAAATTTTCGGTTAAAACCTGCACTTTTATCTGCCGCGATTCACTTGTCTCTCAACCTATTGGGTCTATTTGACACCTAAGAGCGCTGAACTAACCTTATTAAGTTAACGTTTGGAGGTTGTCACAGGCATGGAGGCTTAGGTGTATCGTTATTTGCCCCAACTGCAAGGCAGCAACCTGCTTTGGATGAGGGGATGAGATGTCGATAAATGTCTTGATCGTCGATGATTCGCTGAGCGCCTGCCGGGTGCTTAGTCGTCACTTTTTGCTACTGGATGTGGACAAGGTCGAGTTCTGCCGCGACGCCCGTAGCGCCATTCGTACCCTAAGCAAATATAGCGATGACTACCAGATAGTGGTGGTGGACCTGCATATGCCCGAGGTGGATGGCATAGAGTTTCTGATGCGCCTGAGCAAGATGGAGTTTAAGGGAGGCATCATCATCGCGTCGGGTATGGAGTCGCGCATCGTCGAGGCGGCTTCACAGCTGGTGGAGGCCTCTAAGCTCAGGCTGCTGGGAGCCCTGATGAAGCCGGTCACTACCGAGCAGCTCAGGGTCTGTGTCGAGCGCTATCGTCTGATGTCTTTCCAGGTCGGCGGGGTGCGTCACAAGGGGCAGATGAGCATCGACGAGATCCGCCGCGCCATCAACTCCAATAAGATCATCCCCTACTATCAGGCGCAGGTGGACATCGCCAGCGGCAAGATAAAGGGATTCGAGGTGCTCTGTCGCCTGCAGCAGGGCAACCGCCTGCAGCTGATCACCCCGGATAAGTTTATCGATGTCGCCGAGTGCAACAACGCCCTCAACAGCCTGACGACTAAACTGCTCAATAATGCCATCCCAGAGTGGGCGCTGATCAGCCAGTTCGAGTCGTGCAAACAATGCCACCTGTCGATCAATCTGACCCCCAAGCAGCTCAACCAGAGTGGCTGGCATACCCGGCTGTTGCAGTACTGCGAGCAGAACCTGGTGTCGCCCTCACGGCTGACGGTGGAGATCACCGAAAATCAGGTGCTGGACAAGCAGCGCCAGCACTCGACCATCAGCCAACTAAGGATGAACAGTATCGGCGTCGCTATCGACGATTTCGGCACAGGCTATACCAACCTGTCCCAGTTATGCACCCTGCCGATCAGCGAGTTGAAATTGGACCGTAGCCTGGTGCATGGCATACACAAAGATCCCGTCTCCCAGACCATACTGCGCTCTATGCAGGCGATCAGCGGCAAACTCGGCATTCATCTGGTGGCCGAAGGGGTCGAGGATATCCATGATCTCAACTACCTGGAGCAGGTTAAAGATATCTCCTTGCAGGGTTACCTCATCTGTCGCCCTAAACCCTACAGTGAGCTGGTGCGTTGGCTGAAGGCGCGGGAGCGTCTGGTTCAGGCCTAAAAAAAACAGCACCCTGGGGTGCTGTTTTTTATGGTTCTTTTTATGGCTTTTAAGGGTTAGATGGCCTCAGTCGCCTTGAGCAGCCAGTCTAGCTCCGCGCCCTGCATCAGCGGGCTCAGGGTCTCCCTGACTCTCTGATGGTAGGCGTTGAGCCAGTTGACCTCGGCGTCCGTAAGCAGCTGTTTATCGACCAGGCGGGTGTCGATGGGGATCAGTGTGATGGCATGAAACTCATAGATCTCACGCTCGGCACCGGCCAGCGCCTCGCAGGCCTGCACCGCGACGAGGTTTTCGATGCGGATGCCGAAGGCATCGGCGCGGTAGTAGCCCGGCTCGTTCGACACCACCATGCCCGGCAGCAAGGCGACGCCATTGCTATTCTTGGCGATTCGCTGCGGTCCCTCGTGTACGCTGAGGAAGTGGCCTACGCCATGGCCCGTACCATGGTCGTAATCGAAGCCATGTTGCCACAGATATTGACGAGCGAAGCCATCGAGCTGCTGACCCGTGGTGCCTTTAGGGAATTTGGCCTGATCCAGGGCGATATGGCCCTTGAGTACCAGGGTGACCATCTTGCGCTGCTCGTCGGTGACCTCGCCGATGGCGATGGTGCGGGTGACGTCTGTGGTGCCATCCAGATACTGGGCGCCCGAGTCCACCAGATAGATGCTGTCCATGGTCATCATGGCGGGAGTGCCATTGTTGTGGTTGTAGTGACACATGGCCGCGTTGGCGCCAGTGGCCGAGATGGTATCGAAGCTTGGCTCGCGATACTGAGGATCTTCCAGGCGGAAGCTCTCCAGCTTATCGGCCAGGGTGCCTTCGTCATAGAGACGATTTGCCGCCACTTCAGCGTCGAGCCAGGCGAGGAAACGGCTCACGGCAACGCCGTCACGAACATGGCAAGCACTGAGCCCGGCAAGCTCAGCCGGGTTTTTCTGTGCCTTGGGCAGGGCAACCGGATCTTGACCGGCGATAAGCCTTGCACCAGCCTGTTGGGCCGTTAACTGCATCCAGGCATTTGCGCTGTCAGGGTCGGCCAGCAGTTTGACGCCATCGAGCTGAGATAATACGCCTTCGAGTTCAGACTCGGCCTTGAAGCTGACGCCGTCACCCACATGGGCCTGAATTCCCTCTGGTAGCTTGGTCAGATCGGTAAAGAGTGTCATCTCACCATTTTTATGCAGCAGGGCGGTACCTAGCACCACGGGCAGGCGCGGCACGTCGTTGCCGCGAATATTCAGTAACCAGCAGAAGGAGTCCAGTGCGCTGATCAGTGCCACATCGGCACCCGCTGCGGCCACGGCTTCGCCTATCTGCTCACGTTTCACTGCGCTGCTGACGCCGGCGCTCTGCTCGCTAAACAGGCTAATAGGGGCGCTGGATGCGGCGGGTCTCTCTTGCCAGTGGCGATCGATAGGGTTTTCTTGGACGGCAACCAGCTCGATGCCGGCGCGCTGACACTGAGCCTCGGCCTGCTGCTGCCAGCTCAGGGTATGCAGGCGTGGATCATAGCCGATGCGGGCGCCTTCACCTAGCTCGGCGATAAGCCAGGGGATCTGTGGGGTATCGTGCAGGCTCTGATAATCGAACAGGCTATTGTCTACCTGCTGCTTAACCTGGACCGTGTAGCGACCATCGACGAAGATGGCGGCGCGCTGTTTGAGCACTATGGCCATGCCCGCCGAACCGGTAAAACCTGTGAGCCAGTGGAGTCTTTCATTACGCTCGGGGACATATTCGCCCAGATATTCGTCGGCCCGCGGGACGATGAAGGCATCGAGTGTTTGGCTGAGCATGTCGCTTCTTACGGCGTGTAGACGTTGTGCGGTTACAGATGTCATGAAGTCTCCTTTAGTACCCACTTGCGGGGCCATCTAATCGTGGCCTTCTGGGGTTAAGCGAATAGGCTTGGCTCTGTCTCTACAGATTGAGATACGGCCGAGTTGTCGCCGATTATCGCAGCTCAAGGGGGGAGTTGGAAGGGAAGCGCGAAAAAGCCTAGGGGCGACACCGTAAAGTCTGACCAGCGTTTGAGGGGATGAGAGTCAGAGGGAGAGGATTTATTGAGGCGATTGAATCAGATAGCGGCGAGGGGAGGGATGAAATCCCCAATAACGGCGTTCAAGGCTGGTAAATTTCGTCATGAGTCAGTATTTTGCTCGTAAGTAAAACATTTGTGATTAATTTTATGCCTAGAAATGTATGGGTGTTAACCCTGGCCCAGGCCTTTGCCATGAGTGCGACCCCCATGATGATGTTGCTCGGTGGCCTGATTGGCGCCGAACTTGCGCCAACACCCGCCCTGGCAACCCTGCCGATAGCCATCATGGTGATTGGGGTGGCTGTCTCAGTAGTGCCAGTTAGCCGTTTGATGCGCCGCTTCGGCCGTAAGAAGATCTTTCTGCTGGGGACGGGCCTGGGGGCCTGTGCCGGTGCTCTGGCGGCCTTTGCGACCCAGGCAAAGCTTTTTGTGCCTTTCTGCCTCAGTGGGCTACTGCTTGGTGCCGCCGGGGCGATAGTGCAGCAATACCGCTTTGCCGCTATGGAGTCGGTGGAAGCGCTCGATAGCGCCAAGGCGGCCTCACGGGTCCTAGTCGGTGGATTGGTGGCCGCCATCGTGGGGCCTGAGCTTGCGGTCATGGGTGAGAACCTGTTCGCTACGCCCCACGTGGGGGCCTTTCTGTTTCTGATCTGTGTCTGCCTGATGGCGGGGCTGGTGCTCTGTTTCTATCAGGATAATGATCAGGACAGGCCCGCTCATGTGACCTCGCATCAAGGCGTGCGCCCCCTTGGCAACATCTTGCTGCAGCCCGCTATCTGGACCGCCATCGGCGCCGCCACCATAGGCTATGGCATGATGAGTTTCATCATGACGGCGACGCCGCTGCACATGCATCATATGGAGCACTATTCCCTGGCCGATACCAAGTGGGTGATCCAGAGCCATATCATCGCAATGTATTTTCCCTCGTTGTTTAGCGGATACCTGGTGGCCAAGTTTGGCACCAGCCGCATGATGCTGGTGGGGCTGGCGGCCTATGGCGTGACCATCACGGTGGCCTTGCTCGGGCGCGAGTTGCTTAACTACTGGACGGCCCTGGTGCTCTTGGGGATCGGCTGGAACCTGTTGTTTGTCGCCGGCACCGTCTTGTTGCCTCGTCATTATCACAGCGAAGAACGTTTTAAGGTTCAGGCCTTTAACGATGCCTTCGTCTTCGGCTCCCAGGCGATCGCCTCCTTGAGCGCCGGCTGGGTATTGCACTGGTTAGGCTGGGAGGTGATGTTGCTCACCTGTATCCCTCTGTTGGCGATACATCTGCTGTTGATGGCCTGGGGCAGGGTGCCGCTGAAGCTGGCAGGGCAACAGAAAGTGGATGAAACCTGATAGCCTTTGATGGAAATTCAATCAAAGCAAAGTGTTAGTCGAATTTTATATAGTATCAGCCGATACTTTTTGTGATAAAATTTAGCGATACACAACTCTCTCTACTCATGGCATCGAGAAGCGTCTTGCTGCAATGAGCGAGGCGGCTACGGAGCTCGATATGCAATCCCTGACCATAGATATTGGCGCGACGACCGCCCTGTTCGAAATTGAGACCCAGGGGCGCACCGAGCAGTATAAGATAGCGACGGGTGAGCACTTTACCCTGGACGATCTCAATGGCCATATCGCCGATATCGAAGCCGACTACGACCTGAGTGACTATGCCCTTGGGGTGGCGGTGCCCGGGTTGGTGAAGCAAGACACACTCATCGCCTGTAAGGCGGCGCCTAAGCTCAACGGCCTGTCGCTGGCACAGCTCAAGACACGGGCGCGTTTTAGCCTGCTCCATAATGATATCGATGCCGGCATGCTGGCGGTATGCGAGACCAAAAACGCCTGTGAGCTGCTCTTGATGAGCGGCGCTGGCATAGGCATGGCGATCGCCATCAAGGGCGAGCCTTTTCTCGGTGCCGGCGGCGTCGCCGGTGAACTCGGTCATTGCCGGGTGATGACCGAAGGGGGGGAGTACAGCCTGGAGCAGCTGGCCAGTGGCGAGTCGATTAGGATACGCGGCCTCAAGAGTCCGCAGGAGCTCTATCGCGCCGGCAGCTACCTGGGAATGGGGATTGCCTGGACCATCAACCTGCTAAATCCAAATCGAATCTGGCTTGCGGGCTCCATGATGAACCAACCCGACTATTACAAGGGCTGTGTCGAGTCTCTGAAACAACTGGCCTTAACCTCGCCACTCGGTGATGTGAATATCGCCCGGGTAGACGATATGGAGACTCTGGTGTGTCGTGGCCTCAAGGTGCTGCTGGCTAAGCATGCTCTGCACGGCGAGTAAGCGTTTGGCCTTATAAGCCTGCCAGACTTTTATCTATTACTCTGTAAAAATAAGTTTTATCGAGAGTGAACGCTTATCCCGGCGGCGCCAAGTTTGTTTACATGCTAATGGCCCTTAATCAGGCTAAGGGCTTCCCAAAACGCTAAGGGCTCCCTTAACGCTAAAGACTTTCACGCCAAGCTGATTGGCGAGTTTCGGCGCACCTTGAAGATTTTTCTTTCTGCTAGCTACTGCTTTTTTGTATACATTATGCTAAAAAGGCTGCCTGTCATTATTCTTTTCCACGGTGGTTGCGGGTATGCCTCTCAGACTGCCGTCAAAGGTGTTAACTATGAGTGTAAATACCACGAGTGAGATTGCCACTGTGGGCGTGGGCGGTTCGAGCCCCGAGCTGGAGCTGGCCAAGCTGTCTGATATGACCCAAGGGGTCGAAGGGATCACGGCGCAAGAATACAGGGCGCGTATCGACAAGGCGCAGCAGCTGATGCGTCAGCAGGGGATCGCTGCTATCTATCTTAATGCGGGCACTAACCTCTACTACTTCACCGGCACACGTTGGTACGCCAGCGAGCGTATGGTGGGGGCTATTTTGCCGGCCGAGGGTGAGCTGGAATATATCGCGCCGGCGTTCGAGCTAGACACCCTCAAGGGCTACATGGTGATCGAGGGGCGGGTTAACTGCTGGCATGAGGATGAGAGTCCCTATGCGCTTTTCGTTAAGCGCCTGGGTGAGCTAGGCATTAGCCAGGGGAAGCTGGCGATGGATGAGTCGGCGGCGTTTTTCATCTTCGATGGCGTGCGTCAACTGGCGCCGGCTCTTGAATTTGTCAATGGTAAGGCGGTGACGGCGGCTTGTCGCATGATCAAGTCTGAGACTGAGCTGGCACTGCTACAGCGTGCCAAGGATATGACTCTGGAGGTGCACAAGGCCGCCGCGCGTATCCTGCGTGACGGGATCACCGTCGGTGAGGTGGAGAGCTTTATTCACCAGGCTCACAAAGCTGTGGGGGCCCCGGCGGGTTCCTATTTCTGCATCGTACTCTTTGGGGAAGACTCGGCCTATCCTCACGGGGTCAAGTCGCCCAAGACGCTGGAGCTTAACGATACCGTGTTGATTGACACCGGCTGTCAGCTCCATGGTTACAACTCGGATGTTACCCGCACTTATGTATACGGCACGCCGAGCGAGCGTCAGCGTCAGCTTTGGCAGCTGGAACAAGATGCCCAGCTGGCGGCCTTCGAGGCGGCCAAGGTGGGCGCGCCATGCTCGAGTGTGGATCGCGCCGCGCGCGATGTGATTGAACAGGCGGGCTTCGGCCCCGGCTATGCGCTGCCAGGACTGCCTCACAGGACGGGGCATGGCATAGGGCTAGATATTCACGAATGGCCCTATCTGGTGTTGAATGATCACACACCGCTGGCGCCGGGCATGTGTTTCAGTAACGAGCCCATGCTGTGTGTGCCGGGCGAATTTGGGGTGCGTCACGAGGATCACTTCTACATGACTGAGAATGGCCCCAAATGGTTTACCCAGCCTGCTCACTCTATCGACAATCCCTTCGGATATTGATGGCAATCGTAATAAATAATTGATCATGCTAGCTTGTTAAAACGCTATTTTTGATCACGAACTTACTGTGATTGGTATGAAACTAAAAACGCGCCCTAGGGCGCGTTTTTTTATGCTGTCAGCGTATAGGCATTATTTATCTATACTGATCAGCTCCACATCGAAGACAAGCACAGAGCCGCCGGGGATCTTACCTGCGCTGCGATTGCCATAGGCTAGGCTGCTCGGAATAAAGAAGCGGGTCTTTTCGCCTTCGACCATCAGCTGTACCCCTTCGGTCCAGCCCTTGATGACGCGATTGAGTGGGAAGGCGATGGGTTCGCCGCGCTCGACCGAGCTGTCAAACACAGTGCCGTCGATCAGCGTGCCATGATAATGCACCGTCACAGTATCGCTGGCCTTGGGATGAACGCTGCCGTCGCCCTCTGCCAGTACCTGATATTGGAGCCCAGAGGCGGTCTCGATAACACCTTCCTGAGTCTTGTTCTGGGCTAAAAACGCCTCGCCCTTGGCGATGTTTTCCTTAGCCGCCTTCTGGTTATTCATACTGGTAAAGAAGTAAAACAACACGCCGGCGATCACTACGACTGCTAATATCATTCTCATCATTGATTTTCCTGAAAAAGTGCGGCCTTCATCATAGCCAATTGCGCCCCTTGGGTAAACGCGTAGCACAAACATGGCGCTGTCAGGCTAGTACCCCCCGAGCCGTGTCAGCAAGGCCTGTCCCTGGGGAGAAATTACGGCGCCTAACAGGCTGAGGTTGATGATGACGGTCAACCAGAGCACCAAACGAAAAGCCCGCTTGCTGGACTTGTGCCTCAGGTGCTGCTGGCCCAGCATGGCGCCCGGCCATCCACCCAGTAGGGATAACCAATGCAGGCGACTCTCTTTAATGCGCCAGGTGTCTTGCCTGGCGGCGCGTTTATCGATGGCGTAGCTGGTAAATGTGATGAGGCTTATGACGACGTAATAGATGAAGACTGCTATTGGTAGTCGTTGCAACAGGCTGGCAAGTAGTAGGCCGAGAAACAGTGCCATCATCAGCAGGAGGCGTAGTTTATCGGCTAGGGTCCATCTCGTCCCTTTTTGTCTGATCTTTCCCCCATGAGGGCGCTTGGAGCCTGATGCCTTGGAGCCTGTTGTTTTTCCTGGCCCGCTTACGCTTTGCCTAGGCTTTGCGCTTTGACTAGGTTTTGCGCTATGCCTAGGCGGTGCACTGTGACTGTTAGGACGAATCTGTCTCATTGATGCTCTTGCGTTTATTTGGGCAATGGACTTTATATCACTTAGAAATAGGTGATCTCCAGTTCGTATAGCGTCGCGTCGTCATCATAAGAGTCATATTTCGCCACCAGAGAAAAGTTTTTTTCATAAATATCGACGCTGTCGAATTCATCGTTAGCCTGTTCGAATTGCGCAAGCAGCTTATCTTTTTGCGATGGAACCGCCATCTTATCGCATAGCACGGCGAGATCCGCATCGTCTGCTTGTGGGTAGATGCCTGAAGCCAGTCTAACCCTATGTAAGGTGTCGCCATCGAACTTGAGTTGTAGATGGTTGCCCAGCAGCCACCACTCACCATCATTCGAGATAGCTAGCTTAGCCATGGAGGGGTAGGTTTTCTGCAACTGCTGCAGCTTAGGCCGCTCGCCGGAATAGGAAGGCGTGAGCTGCTTGAGCAGCGGCGACAGTGCTTTCTTGCCGGGTTGTTTGCCTTGTAACGCCAGCTTTGTCTTGTCTTGATAGAGGCTGAAACCGGTTAACTGGGATTCAGGCGTTGCTTCGCTGCCCTGGTGAAAGGTGTCAAAGCTCAGCGTGAGGCGACGATTGCCGTCACTCAGTTTGAGTTGGTCACCCTGTAGCCTTGCTTGGTTGGCGCCCAGAGATTGGCGCACCTGAGAGAAGGGCGCGCGGTAGCCTAGCTTGCCGTTAATTAACCAGGGAGCACCATCGAATCCGTCGCGATATTCGATAAGATTCAGACCTGTATTGTTCATTGGGCTGAAGTCGGTGGAAATGGCACTGAGAAGTTGGTTGGTAAACACAAACCAGAGCTGTCTGCCGTAACCCCAGGCAAAATCTAGTGCCGAAAGCGGTAACTCTATGCTTGCGGGTCCCAGTAATTCGTAGAGCTCTTCGGGACTCATGCCGAGTTTTGCGCCATAGACCCCATTGTCTAACGATACTATGGCCGGAGGCAGTGTCTTGGCCGCTGCAATCTTAGCTGCGGACTTGGGCATGATCGGCTCGAAGGTGTATTCAAAATTCGACTTGCGGATCTCGTAGCCTTTGCTGTCGTAAGCTGCAGACTCATTGGATAGGCTCTTGTCATCCTCGCATAGCTGATAGAGTTCGGCCTCCAGTTGAGTGCGTAGTTGGTAAGTCTTAACCGTCTCTTGGGTGGAGCGTTGAGACAGTTTTTTCTGTTTCACCTTGCTGAGGATATGGTTGCTCACCTGGGTAAGCAGTATGGCTTCGGCGCCCTTTTCCGTGGCGGCTTGTTTGAGTTGGGCTAATACTGCCGCAAAGGCTTCGCTTTCCAGTGGTTTGGTCTCACTGGGGTACTTCTTGCTGGTCACCGAGAGGGTAATGGGCTCTAGGGTGGTAGCGATACACTTGGGTTTCTTATCAAGTATCTTCGCGCCTTGTGGCTGCGGGCTAGTATTACTGTTTGCAAAAACCGTTGCGGCAAGGCCGAGGTGTCCAAATAGGAGAATGCCGCTGGAGAGAGTCTTCAATACTGGTGTCATATGGCGCGTCCCTGTTGCCAAATTAGAGTCAGTCTCTAACATGAGAGACTCAGGCAAAAATGTCAAATTTTCATGGAATTATGCCATTTTGCATCATTCAGCTGTGTGAACAAGCGACCTAAAACCGCCGCTTGCTGCCGGCTAAGCCTTGGCTGGCTTGAGGGAGATCCACAGCTTGATGTGCCCCTTGACTACCACTACGTCATTTTCATCCAGTGCAGTAACAGATACCAGCATATCGCCTTCGACCCACTGCTCAGGCGTCACCTCGGCGATACAGCGGATATCGCTGCCGGCCTTGGCGGTATAGTCGACGCTCATGCCTTTGGGGATCCAGCGTAAGTGAGACGGAATCGAGGCCTCGGCCATGGTGCCCATGGCCATCTCCAGGCCATTACAGATGGCGATCACGTGTACAGTGCCGATATGGTTTTGTACTGACTTGCGTTTACGTACCAGCACCTGGCAGTAGTTGGGTCTGAGCTCTGTGATGAGGGGCTTAACGGTAGCGAAGTAGGGTGCCATGCGAGACACCATAACTGAAAAAATTTTATGGCCGAGTGGCCATTTGGTCACGCGGCGGTAGAGTGCCATCACTCTTGTCGGTTTGTTAGTCATTGGCTTACTCGTTAGTTGAAATTGTTCTTTCTTAATAGAAAGCGCTCTGGGTTTAATAGAAAACCCATCTGGTCTGATGAGTTGTTAGACTAGCCCAATAACAAGCGGTTAACAATAGCGGTGCGAATCGCCTGTCTAAAGCAAACTTCATTTTCCTTTGTTTGTGCTGGGCGCGTATAATCGGCCCCTGAGGCTTTTGGCCCATAGAAAATCATTAACTTAAGGATCTTGAGTGAAATATCTGCTGACTTATTTCAAAGGAATGGCCATGGGGGCCGCCGACGTGGTGCCCGGTGTTTCCGGGGGCACCATCGCCTTTATTACCGGTATTCTCGACCCCCTGCTCGATAGCATACGCAGGGTTAACCCTAGCCTTATCGGCATCATACGCCGGCAAGGCGTGAAGGCCGCCTTTATGCATATCAATGGGCCTTTCCTCATTGCCGTGTTTGGCGGCATCCTGACCAGCATCTTTACCCTGGCTAAGTTGATTACCTATCTGCTGCATACTCAGCCGATCCCCGTGTGGTCCTTCTTCTTCGGCCTCATCATCATCTCTGTGGTGCATATGCTTAAGCAGGTGAAGGGATTCTCCATGGGACGCCTGCTGCTGTTTGCCCTCGGGGTGGCCTTCGCCTGGGGGATCACTGTGCTGCACCCCATCGATATGCAGATGACCTACCTCAACGTGTTCATCGGCGGCAGTATTGCCATCTGCGCCATGTTGCTGCCGGGGATCTCAGGTAGTTTCATCCTCTTGCTACTTGGTCTCTACACCTCGGTGCTGGGCGCGGCCAAGAGCCTGGATATCCCGGTTCTTCTGACCTTTGCCTGTGGCTGCGTGGCTGGTTTGCTCTCGTTTAGTCACCTGTTGTCGGCGCTGCTGCGTAAGTATCATGATGCGACGCTGATTTTTCTCACCGGCCTGATGCTCGGCACGCTGGGAAAGATCTGGCCCTGGAAGCAGGTACTGACCTGGCGTGAAAACTCGGCGGGCGAGCAGGTGCCGCTGCTGGAGCAGAACCTCTCTCCTATGAGTTTCGAGCAGCTAACCGGGCAGCCGGCGCAGCTTGGTCTGGCGATTGGTGCCATGTTGGTGGGGATCGGCCTGGTGTGGGCGCTGGAATACTTTGCAGGCGATAATGCAAGCGCGGGTAGCAAAGATGAATAAGTGGATATTGCTCATTGCACTCGGCTTGAGTGCCTGCTCGAGCGGAATAAGCATGAGTGTGACGACTGAGGCAGAGCCAGAAGGGGATCCTCTAATAGTGAAAGATCCCATGTCACAGGACAATCAGCGCATCATAGATGATGCCAAGCAAGATGGCCGCCTGAACAAGGATTAACGGCGGCCAGAGCTTATGATTCGTGAAATGCAGCCCTAGCCAGCCTGACGCGAATTATCGACGGTTTTCTTGTCGTAGTATTCGAAAGGAAATTGGTTGCGGATACGCTGAATGATGGCATCGCTGACATTGGCCGACACATGCAGCCTGACGCTGCCGCTCTTCTCGGCGCGCACGACACAGGTCAGTTTTTCACTCTTGGCAATCGATTTACATTCCCGCTGAAACTTCTCTGGTATCTTGCCCTTGTGGGAGATGAGCCGGCCATCTTTAAAATGCATCTCAAAGAGGGTCAGGCCGCGTTTACCCGAGAAGATCAGCTTGTAGATCAGAATCAGGCCCACCAGGATAAAGGCGATTTTAAATAGGGTTTCGGTCATAGTCACTCCTTAGCGTTATAGTTTGAAGATACTCCCAGCTAAGGGTTTTTCCTAGCGGCTTAGATCAAATTTTAATAAACTGGCTATACTCTCCAAAGGATTATCACAGGTTAAGGAAAACACTATGCATCTGTCTAATGCCCGCCGCTGGGAAAAACTCTGCCATCAGCAAGCCAATATACTTCAAGGGTTGTCACAAACCTTTCCCGAGCGCACGCAGGCGCACCAGGAGTTAGTCAACTATTGGCGGGGATTGGCCGAGCGCGTCCGTCGGGGAGAGAGCCTGAAGCTGTAATACCAATCGTAATAAATAATTGATCATGCTAGCTTGTTAAAACGCTCGATAACTGTATTAGTATTTTTAATTGTAGAATAACTACTTATCTAAAAATCCTGCTTTGTTCTCAAGCGTTTTTCCTGCGCTATTTCTGACCACATATTTACTGTGATTGGTATAATAAAAAACCGCCAATATTGGCGGTTTTTTTTCAATCACTTGGTTGGGGAGGAAATGGGGTTAGAAGGCGTAGCTGGCAGTGGCCAGTATGGTGCCTTCGTTCTTCCATGGGCCATCGCTGATCTCGTTGTCGCTGCTCAGGTTAGTGTCCAACCAGGCCAATGACAGGCCGACACCAGCCACCTCGGTGGATACGCCGATAGAGTAATCGACATAGTTCTCACCCCAGTCCAGATCGGCACCGTCGCCATAGTTATAGCCCACGTGTGCATCGATGCTCCAGTTCTCGGCAAACTCATAGGAGTAATTCAGCTCACTGTAGTGCATGGCAACATCGGCGTTGGCATAGTCGTTGGTATACCACTGAGCGAAGTGGAAGTCGGCAAAGTAGAAGCCCAGTGAGGCTTCGAGATACTTAGTGCTCTCGTCTTGGCCGGGATAGGTGTAGTAGGTCAGGGTGAAGTCATATTCTACCGCATCGTCTTCGCCAAAGGCGCCGGCATAACCGGCGTAGAAGTCGACTTCGACATCGGCATCATAACTTTCATCATCGACATTACTGCCCCAGGCACCGATGAAGAAACCACTTTCCATGCTGTAGTCTATGCTGGCTTGAACGGCAAAGTCGCCTGCGGTTTGTGAGATACCGCGGAAGCGGTAATCGTTGGTGACGCCAATTTCTCCCGAGACTTCGGCCTGTGCCAAAGGTGTTATTAGCGCGGTTGCCAAGGTTAAGCCAGCTAGCTGGGCTATCCGTTTCTTATTAAATTTTTTATACACGGTGGTTTCTCCATTTCACTTGGTTGACACCGATCCACATAGCGAGCTACATAGATCAGATTAAGCCAAACAACAGCTAAACAGCTGAGACGACATGGCAATGATTTTCTTTATTTTTGCTCAAATACGACGTAAACCTTGCGGCACTCCTGCAGCACTTTCCATACGCCCTTAAAGCCGGCGGGGATGACGAAGCGATCGCCTTTGGTGACCGTCAGGCTCTTGCCTGCTTCATCAATGATCTCGCTGCTGCCCGATAAGATCTCGCAATATTCATGTTCGCTGTAGTTGACCTTCCAACTGCCGACCTGGCCCTGCCAAATTCCGGCGTGAAATTGATCGCAGGGACTGGAGTAATGATTTTCCAGCTGCTGCTTGGGATCCCCGCTGAGGATCTTTTCCTGTGCCACCTCATAGTGTTCCGCCTTAACCTTATGCTGGCCAAAGTTGATGATGGCATCGATCGTCTGTGTCATGTCGGCTCCAAAATACAGATAGACTTAAGGCGCAGCGCGGCGCCCTAAGCTTAGTTTATTTCATGGTAGGCATCACAAATTCTGCCTGGCCGCTGTTACCCTTAGGCCAGCGGGCGGTGATCGCCTTGCGCTTGGTGTAGAAGCGCACGCCATCCGGGCCATGCATGTGCAGCGGGCCGAACAGGGAGCGTTTCCAGCCGCCGAAACTATGGAAGGCCATAGGCACTGGGATAGGTACGTTGACCCCGACCATGCCAACCTGTACATGGTGGCAGAAGTGTCTGGCGGCCTCGCCGCTCTGGGTAAAGATGGCGGTGCCGTTACCAAACTCGTGCTCATTGATCAGCGTCAGTGCCTCGGTGTAATCCTTGACGCGGACGATGGCCAACACGGGACCGAAGATCTCCTCCTTATAGATAGTCATCTCAGGCGTGACGTGGTCAAACAGGCAGCCACCAAGGAAGTAGCCCTGTTCATGATCGGCTACGCTCAGTTGACGGCCATCGGCCAGCAGGGTCGCGCCTTCACTCACGCCTGTGTCCACATAGGAGCGCACCTTCGCCAGATGCTGGGCGGAGATCAGCGGCCCCATCTCCATCTCACCCTCTAGGCCGTTACCGACCTTGAGTGCCTGGATCTGTGGCAGGAGCTTCTCTACCAGAGCATCGCCCACATCACCGACAGCGAGAGCCACAGAGATCGCCATGCAGCGCTCACCGGCGCTGCCATAGGCGGCGCCCATCAGGGCGCTGACCGCCTGATCCAGATCCGCGTCTGGCATCAACAGCATGTGGTTCTTGGCGCCGCCCAGCGCCTGCACGCGCTTACCGTGTGCGGCCGCGGTCTGGTAAATATATTCGGCAATTGGCGTCGAACCGACGAAGCTCACCGCCTGAATATCCTTGTGAGTCAGCAGGGCATCGACCGCTTCCTTGTCGCCGTTGACCACGTTGAACACGCCTTCTGGTAGGCCGGCTTCGGTGAGGAGTTCGGCCATGCGCATCACAGAGGTGGGATCTTTCTCCGATGGCTTCATGATGAAGGTATTGCCCGCGGCGATGGCGATGGGGAACATCCACATTGGCACCATGACCGGGAAGTTGAAGGGGGCTATGCCCGCCACGACCCCCAGAGACTGGTTGAGTGTCCAGGCATCGACGCCGCCGCCGACCTGCTCTGTGTGTTCGCCCTTGAGCAGGTGGGGAATGCCACAGGCAAATTCCACCACCTCCAGGCCGCGAATGATCTCGCCCTTGGCATCGTCGAGCACCTTGCCGTGTTCACGGGTGATCATGGCGGCCAGCTCGTCCATGTTGGCCTCGACCAGTGCCTTGAACTTGAACAGAATACGGGCGCGGTTTAGGGGCGTCATCTCAGACCAGGGGCCATGGGCCTTCTTGGCCAGCTCGATGGCTGCATCCACCTCGACGGCGCTGGCCAGAGAGACGTTGGCCTTGTGCTCGCCGGTGGCGGGTTCGAAGACGGCGGCGCAGCGGGCACTCGCCTGGGTGTGCTGGCCGTTGATGTAGTGGTTTATCTGCTGCATAGCGCGTAAATTCCCTGCAAAATCTCTAATGTGTTCTGGTTATTCTGAATTAGCCAACTGTGGTGATGGCATCGCTTAGGGTGTTGACCATCTGATCGATTTGAGCCTCGTCGACAATCAAAGGTGGCGACAGGGCGATGGTGTCGGCGGTGGCCCTGACCAGGGTGCCATTCTTGAAACAGGTCTCGAAGATGCCGAAGCCTCGCTTGCCTATGCCCTTATCGCTCGGGCTGAACTGGATTCCCGCCACCAGGCCTGTGTTGCGTATGTCGATAAGATTCGGCAGTCCCTTGAGGCTGTGCACCGCACGCTCGAAGTAGCCTTCCAGCGACTTGGTGCGCTCAAACAGCCTCTCTTGCTGATAGATCTCCAGAGTGGCGAGCGCCGCAGCTGCGGCGACCGGGTGACCCGAGTAGGTGTAGCCGTGATAGAGCTCGATGGCGCCTTCGGGGGCGTCCATGCTGGCATCATAGATGGCATCGTCGATCAGCACGGCGCCCATGGGGATGGTGCCGTTGTTAAGCGCCTTGGCGGTGGTGATCATATCTGGCGTCACCTCCCAGCGCTGGCTGGCGAAGGCGTCGCCCACGCGGCCAAAGCCGGTGATCACCTCATCGAAGATCAGGAGGATGCCGTGTTTGCGGGTAATTTCACGCAAACGCTTGAGATAGCCTTGGGGCGGCAGAATGACCCCGGCCGAGCCCGACATTGGCTCGACGATCACCGCGGCGATATTCTCGGCGCCGTGTAGGGTGATGAGTTGCTCAAGTACCTCGGCCTTCTCGGCGCCGGTTTCCGGCAGGCCCTTACAGAAGGCGTTTTGCTGGATATCCAGGGTGTGGGGAAGATGATCCACCCCCTGCAGTAGCTGCTGGCTGAAGGTGCGGCGATTGCCGCCGATGCCGCCGACCGATATGCCGCCGAAGCCAACGCCATGGTAGCCAAGTTCTCGGCCGATGAAGCGGGTACGGGTGGCCTCACCGCGGGCCCTGTGGTAGTTAAGGGCAATCTTCAGCGCCGTGTCGACAGACTCAGAGCCTGAGTTGGTAAAGAATACCTTGTTGATCCCCTTGGGGGCGATGGCGGCCAGACGCTCGGCCAGTTCGAACGCCAGTGGGTGACCCATTTGGAAAGAGGGGGCATAGTCCATCTCGTGGATCTGTTTGCTGACCGCCTCAGAGATCGCCCTGCGGCCGTGTCCGGCATTACAGCACCAGAGACCGGCCGTGCCATCGAGGACGGGGCGGCCATTGACATCCTTGTAGTACATCCCTTCGGCCTGCGCGAGGAGGCGGGGACTCTGCTTAAACTGTCTATTGGCGGTAAAAGGCATCCAATAGTGTTCCAGTGTGCCTGTGGCCTGCTGGTCAGCTTTATTGAAATCTTCCATATCATCTACCCTGGTTCTGTGTAATTGTTGTTTTAGTGAGTGGTTGATATTCGCTATGCTATGTCAGAAATAATGAACATGAAAGCTTTTTGTTCATTATTTATAGCAAAAAATAACTTTTTGTAAAAAATATTGAAATCAAATGAGGGTTAAGCGTAATCTAGGACAGGCACTGTTGCGCCGTACAGGGCGTGAGAGGGCGATCGAGCATTGATGCTAGAGCAATTATCACCCGTTAAGAGGTCAGAATGAGTACTCCACAAAATCGCGAACAATGGCAAGAGATGGCGGATAACCTGGTTATTCAGGGCAAGGCATTTATTAATGGCGAATACTGCGCCGCCGATTCAAATGACACCTTCGACTGTATCAGCCCTATCGATGGCAGGGTACTGACCCAGGTGGCCAGCTGCGATCTGGTGGATGCTAACCGCGCGGTGGCAAATGCTCGCGAGGTGTTTGAGCGCGGCGACTGGTCGCAGCTGCCGCCGGTGAAACGCAAACAGGTGATGATACGCTTTGCCGAACTCCTCGAGGCCAATAAAGATGAGCTGGCCCTGTTAGAAACGCTGGATATGGGTAAGCCCATACGTTATTCCGGCGCCGTCGATGTGGCGGGGGCGGCCCGTGCCATTCGTTGGTCGGGTGAGGCGGTGGATAAGATCTATGATGAGATAGCGCCGACGGCCCACAACGAGATAGGCATGATCACCCGCGAGCCTGTCGGCGTAGTGGCTGCCATCGTCCCCTGGAATTTCCCGCTGCTGATGGCGTGCTGGAAGCTGGGGCCCGCACTGGCCACGGGTAACAGCGTGGTGTTAAAGCCGTCAGAGAAATCCCCCCTGACCGCCATTCGCATGGCGCAGTTGGCGATAGAAGCCGGGATCCCCAAGGGTGTCCTCAACGTGCTGCCAGGTTACGGACACACAGTGGGTAAGGCGCTGGCGCTACATATGGATGTCGATACCCTGGTCTTCACCGGTTCGACCAAGATCGCCAAGCAGCTGATGATCTATGCTGGTGAGTCAAACATGAAGCGCGTCTGGCTGGAGGCTGGGGGCAAGAGTCCGAACATCGTCTTCAACGATGCGCCTAACCTGAAAGAGGCTGCCATTGCGGCGGCATCGGCCATCGCCTTCAACCAGGGCGAGGTCTGCACCGCAGGTTCGCGTCTGCTGGTGGAATCGGGCGTCAAGGATGAGCTTATCAAGCTTATCGAGGCCGAGATGCAGGCCTGGCAGCCGGGGCATCCGCTTGATCCTGCCACCACCTGTGGCGCCGTGGTAGATAAGCAGCAGCTGGATAATGTACTTGCCTATATCCGCGCCGGAGTGGCCGAGGGGGCGCAGCTGCGTCATGGCGGGCAGCAGGTGCTGGCCGAGACAGGCGGCGTGTATGTGGCGCCGACCATCTTTGCCAACGTGAAGAACGAGATGACTATCGCCAAGGAGGAGATCTTCGGCCCTGTCTTGTCGGTGATCACCTTCGATGGCATGGAGGAGGCGATCCGTATCGGTAACGATACCATCTATGGGCTGGCGGCGGGTGTCTGGACCTCAGATATCAGCAAGGCACACAAGACCGCCAAGGCGCTGCGCAGCGGCATGGTATGGATCAATCACTATGACGGCGGAGATATGACGGCGCCCTTTGGTGGCTATAAGCAGTCGGGCAACGGCCGCGACAAGTCACTGCACGCCTTCGACAAGTACACTGAGATCAAGGCCACCTGGATCGCCCTGTAGAGATAGGCGAGTAGCCTGCCAGACAAAAGGGTTTTCCCCATTGCTTTATATTAATAACCCTTTAGTAATAGCCCTTTAGCCATAAAGGGCTTTTTTATGCCTGTCCGTTGGCGGGGTTCAAATAAGTCATACCAATCACAATAAGTATGTGATCAGAAATAGCGCAGGAAAAACGCTTGAGAACAAAGCAGGATTTTTAGATAAGTAGTTATTCTACAATTAAAAATACTAATACAGTTGTCGAGCGTTTTAACAAGCTAGAATGATCAATTATTTATTACGATTGGTATCACTTGTCCTGAGCCCCTTGCATCGTATATTGTCTTTACAGATAAGCGTCATACGATTAATAAGAGGGGCCAGACAGATGTTGATTAGCCCCCACATTGGGAGTCACTATGGAATTGGAATACCCGTTAGTTACCACCGCCTGGCTTGAGGCAAATTTGTTTGAGTCGAATCTGGTATTGCTCGACGCCAGTATGCAGAGCGTGGTGGGCAAGGAACCCATTTTATACGATGAGTTCATCTGTATTCCCAGAGCGCAGAAGTTTGATATTGAGCGGGTGTTTTGCGATACCGATTCAGCTCAGCTACATGCCATGCCGACCCCTGGGCAGTTTGAGCAAGGTGTCACGGCGCTGGGTATCGACAGAGACAGCCTGGTGGTGATCTACGATAACCAGGGGATCTATAGCGCACCCAGAGCCTGGTGGATGTTTAAGGTCATGGGGCACGAAAACGTCTATGTGCTCGATGGCGGCCTGCCCCAGTGGCTCGGCGAGGCACGCATGACCAGCGAAAGTTATCAAACGCCGGTACTGGATGAAGAGTCTGTGCCCTATGTGGCGGATTATCAGTCGGGCCTTATCTGCGATGCCAACTACGTACTCGAATCTCTGGGCAGCGATAGTGTTATCTTGGATGCGCGCGCAGCGGGGCGTTTTGCCGGCGAGGTCAGTGAGCCCAGACCCGGCGTGCGCAGCGGTCATATTCCCGGCTCGCTGAACCTACCCTTTGGCGAGCTGCTGCGCGAACATCGGATGAAGCGGGTCGAGGACCTGCAGGCCATGTTTGAGCAGTTGGTAGGAGAGCTGGTGGGTGAGCAGGAAGCAGAGCGGATCTTCAGCTGCGGCTCGGGTATCACAGCCTGTATCCTGATCTTAGCCTCTGTGGCCTCGGGACATGACAAGGCGGTGCTCTATGATGGCTCCTGGGCCGACTGGGGCAGTAACCCTGAGCTACCTATAGAGCAGGGAAATTAATTCCAGTAAAAAGAAAAGGTGCCTAGGGCACCTTTTTTATGCTGACTATTTTATTTTAGTTTTTAGGCTAAAACAGGTCTTTCAGCCTGTGATACAGCATGCCAGCGGCCAGCATGGGTGAGCGGAATCTCGGACCGCCGGGGAAGGTCATGTGCTGGACCCTGTCGAAAATATCGAACCGCTCCGCCTGGGCCGTCAGGGCTTCGCCGATAAGCCTGGCCGCCATATGGGTGGCATTGACGCCGTGACCGGCATAGGCCTGGGCGTAGAGGATATTCGGGCAATCCGGCAGTCTACCTATCTGCGGCAGGCGGTTGGCACCTATGCCTATCATGCCGCCCCATTCATACTCTATCTTAACGCCCTTGAGCTGGGGGAAGACCTTCTCCAGGTTGGGACGCAGGGCGGCATCAATATCCTTAGGATCTTTGCCCGAATAGGTACACAGGCCGCCGAATAGCAGGCGGTTGTCCTGAGAAAGGTGGAAGTAGTCGAGATCGATACGCATGTCGGCGAACGCCATATTCTGCGGGATCAGTGCATCACACTGGGCCTGAGTGAGCGGCTCGGTGGCCAGCAGGTAGCTGCCGGCGGGCAGCACCTTGCCGCCTACATAGCCGTTGAGTTCATGGCCGATATAGGCGTTACCGGCGAGCACCAGATAGCGGCAGTCGACGCGGCCGTGTTCGGTATGCACGCAGGGGCGATCGCCCTTGACTATCTTGGTGGCGGCGCTGTATTCGAACATCTTAACGCCCAGGCTACGCGCCACCTTGGCCTCGCCCAGAGCAAGGTTGAGTGGGTGTAGGTGGCCGCTGTTCATGTCGACTAGGGCACCGCAGTATAGGTCTGAGCCGATCACCTCGCCAAGCTGGTGCTTCTCCAGTAGCTTAAAGCCCTCGCGGCCCTGGTGCAGCATCTCCTGATAGTCGGCGGCGAGTTCCTTCATGTGTCTGGGCTTGGTGGCCAGATCGCAATAGCCCATCTGTAGGTTACAGTCGATATTGTGTTTCGCGATGCGCTTACGGACGATGTCGACCGCCTCGAAGCCCATCTCTTCTATGGCTGCGACGCCTTCTGAGCCGATCTCGTTGCGGAACTGTTCAACATTATGACCTATGCCCCGGATCAGCTCGCCGCCGTTGCGGCCCGATGCGCCCCAGCCGATCCGCTTCGCCTCGAGCAGGACGACGTCGAAACCCTTCTCGGCTAGCTCGATGGCGGTATTGATGCCACTAAAGCCGCCGCCGACGATGCAGACATCGGCGCTGATCCGTTCGGTGAGTTGAGGTAAAGCTTCCAGGGCATTGGCAGTGGCATGATAGTAAGAGTCGGGATATTGGTCACTGTGGACAGGGCGCTTGGTGGTCATTTTGGCTCCGAGTGAGGGTTTTATTCTTGTTATTCGACTAAATTGGCCAGAGTAAGTATACTTTTGACCCTTGAGTTGGTTATAATTCACACCTGTTGATTATATTTAACATGCTTTTTAGTTTGATACAAACTAGTATGGAAAATTGTTTCTTCCGGGGTCTTGTTGAATAGGAGATGTTTTTTGGATATAGGCGCAAATCTCAAAGCTGTTCGTAAAATGAAAGGGTTATCGCAACGCGAGTTGGCCAAGCGTGCCGGCGTGACCAACAGCACCATCTCTATGATCGAGAAGAACAGCGTCAGTCCTTCGGTGAGTTCCCTGAAGAAAGTGTTGTCGGGTTTGCCCATGTCGCTGGTGGACTTCTTCTCTATCGAGGAGAGCATGCCCAGCGAGCAGAAGGTGGTCTACCGCTCTGGCGAGCTGCTGGATATTGGCGATGGCAACCTGGACTACAAGTTGATCGGCAGAGACTACCCCAACCGCGCTATGTCTGTGATGAACGAGGTCTATCCCCCTGGGTCTGATACCGGCGAAGAGATGCTACAGCACGAAGGTGAAGAGGCGGCCATGGTGATCGAGGGCCAACTGGAGATCACCATAGGCGATGAAGTCTATGTGCTCAGCGAGGGCGATAGCTACTACTTCAACAGTGAGTTGCCCCACAGGTTCCGCAATCCTTTCGATAAGCCTTGTCGCATCGTCAGCGCCACGACGCCGGCAAACTTCTAACACAATATTAGTAGGCCGGGTATCGCCCGGCCTATCCACCCTTCCCCCTCTCTATTGCTTCCCTGCCCATGTCGGTATGTCTATGCCCATACGGCTGAGCCATTGTACGCTCGATTATGTAAATAATTTTGTCCATTAAGGCCATAACCCCCATTTCTGAAGTCGGCTTTTCTGTGGGAGCTGGTTCACAAAACCCCTGGCGTGATTTTCGCCTGTTTTCGGCTTTACATTAATTTTATTTCTCTTTTAATGTTGTTTTAATTGAGTTTTATTCTAATTGTTATTCTATTGTATATTTTGTTTTCTGCGGGCTATTGCCTCGTCAACTATTTCAGTGTAGTGTGTGAAAAAATGAACATTGATTGAAGTCTGTTCATTGCTATAACTATAAGAAGACGCAACAAAGCTAAAGGTGAACTATGTCCGATGAAGGACTTGCTGTTATCGGTGTCACGGCCTGTAATCAACAGGTAGGCCTGCACCCATTCAATATCGTTGGCGAGAAATACCTACTGAGTATTGCCGATGCCACCCAGGGCTGGCCCTTGGTGATCCCCGCACTTGGCCATTGCCCGGCCGAGACGATATTGCCCAGATTAGATGGCCTGCTCTTCACCGGTTCGCCCTCCAATATCGAGCCCCACCACTATGACGGTGTGGCGAGTGACCCAGATACCCTACACGATCCCAAACGCGACGCCACCAATCTGCCGCTGCTGAAGGCGGCGATCGATGCCGGTGTGCCTGTGCTGGCCATCTGCCGGGGATTTCAGGAGATGAATGTGGTATTTGGTGGCAGCCTGCATCAGAAATTGCATGAAGTTGGCGATTATATTGAACACAGAGAAGACAAGACGGCTGACGTCGAGGTGCAGTACGGCCTGTCTCATCCGTTGAAGATAGAACCGGGGGGATTACTCCACGAGGCTTGGGGCCGCAATTTGGCAGAGGTGAACTCTGTGCACACTCAAGGTGTTGACCGTTTGGGTGTTGGATTGCGGCCAGAAGCCTATGCCCCCGATGGATTAATCGAGGCGTTTTCGGTCAAAGAGGCGAAAAATTTCGCGCTGGGGGTGCAGTTTCACCCCGAATGGAAGGTGTTAGAGAACCCTTTCTATCGCTCAATTTTCAGTGCCTTTAGTCAAGCCTGCCAAGCCAGAGCAGCTCAACGCAAGAGATAATGAAGCATGAAGAAGTTAATCGATTATTTGAAAGCCAATAAGATCACCGAGGTGGAGTGTGTCATCAGCGATATGACGGGGATCGCCCGCGGTAAAATCGCTCCGGTGGATAAGTTTATCGACGAGAAGGGGATGCGCCTGCCAGAGAGTGTGCTGCTGCAGACAGTGACCGGCGATTATGTGGATGACGATCTGTATGACAGCCTGCTGGATAAGGCGGATATCGACTTTGTCTGTGTCCCGGACGCGAACGCGGTATTCATGTTGCCCTGGACGGTCGAAGCCACTGCCCAGGTGATCCACGACACCTTCGACAAGATGGGTAACCCCATAGAGCTGTCGCCCCGTAACCTGCTAAAGAAAGTGCTCAAGCTCTATGAAGATAAGGGCTGGAAGCCAGTCGTTGCGCCCGAGATGGAATTTTATCTGACCCATAGAAACTCAGATCCCGATATTCCATTGATCCCGCCCGTGGGCCGCAGTGGTCGCAAGGAGTCGGGTCGTCAGTCTTTCTCAATCGATGCCGCCAACGAGTACGATCCCTTATTGAAGATATGTATGACTGGTGCGAGGCTCAGGGACTGGATATCGATACCCTGATCCATGAAGAGGGCACGGCCCAGATGGAGATCAACTTCAGCCACGGCGACCCTCTGTCGCTGGCGGATCAGGTGTTTGTGTTTAAGCGTACCTTGCGTGAGGCAGCGCTTAAGCATGATGTGTGTGCCACCTTCATGGCCAAGCCTGTCACCGACGAGCCCGGCAGCGCCATGCATATTCACCAGAGTGTGGTGGATATCAAGACCGGCAAGAATGTCTTTACCAACGAAGACGGCACGAAAAGTGCTAAGTTCCTGAGCTACATAGGCGGCCTGCAGAAGTATATTCCCGAGCTGCTTCCCCTGATGGCACCCAACGTAAACTCTTTCAGACGCTTCCTGCCCGGCACCTCGGCGCCGGTCAATCTGGAGTGGGGCGATGAGAACCGTACCTGTGGTCTGCGTATTCCCGAGTCGTCGCCACAGAACCGTCGCATCGAGAACCGCATCGCCGGTGCCGATGCCAACAGCTATCTGGCCATCGCGGCCACCTTGCTGTGTGGTTACATGGGCATGGTGGAAGATGTGAAACCCTCCACGCCTATGCATGGACGCGCTAACGAGAATCGCCAGGGGATCAGCCTGCCGCTGACCCTCGAAGAGGCGCTGGCGGTGATGTCGGAAAGCTCGGCGGTTAGGGAATATCTGGGGGATACCTTTACCACAGGTTATATCGCGGTGAAACAGGCGGATCTGGAAAACTTCCGCCGGGTGATCAGTTCATGGGAGCGCGAGTTCCTACTACTGACCGTCTAGCGGCTCTGCACCACTCTGGGGCAGGGTTGGCGACAAAATGAAGCAAGATTGCCGGGGGATTAACCCCCTGGTTGAATCATGGATAACTAACCGGTGTAAATAGATATAAATTCATATTGATGGTGGATATGTTCGATTTTACACTAGCGATGAATGTTAAACAGGTTCGATGCAGTTGTAAGCTGTAGCATTGGCAATAATAACAATGAAAGCCGTCACAAGCGGCAATGCAATGACAGTAATCATCAGACTACTGGCAAGCTAACAAGGAGATAGCATGAAGCTTTTAAAGAAAATGACAACACTCGCTCTGGTCACCGCCGGGGTATTTGCAAGCTCTGTCGCCAGCGCCGAAGAGGTGGTTAGAGTATATAACTGGTCTGATTATATCGCCGAAGATACCCTCGCCAATTTTGAGAAAGAGACGGGCATCAAGGTGGTCTACGATGTGTTCGACAGCAACGAAGTGGTCGAGGCTAAGCTGCTATCGGGTCGTTCTGGCTATGATATCGTGGTGCCGTCAAACAACTTCCTGGCAAAGCAGATCAAGGCGGGTGCCTTCCAGAAGTTGGATCAGTCACAGCTGACCAACCATAAGAACCTCAATCCTGAACTGATGAAGCAGCTGGAAACCGCCGATCCACGTAACGAGCACGCCGTGCCTTACCTGTGGGGCACCACTGGCATAGGCTATAACGAGGCTAAGGTGAAACAGGTGTTGGGTGAAGATGCGCCGGTAGACTCTTTGGAGCTAGTCTTTAACCCTAAGTATGCCGAGAAGATCTCTAAGTGTGGCTTCTCGCTGCTGGACAGTGCCGACGAGATGCTGCCGATGGCGATGATCTACTTAGGCTTAGATCCAAATAGCACTAAGAGCGAAGACTATGCCAAGGCGGGTGAGGTGATGGCGAAGATCCGTCCCTTCGTGACCTATTTCCACTCATCACGCTACATTACCGATCTGGCCAATGGCGACCTCTGTGTGGCATTCGGTTACTCGGGTGATGTCTTCCAGGCCGCCGCGCGCGCCGAAGAGGCCGAGAATGGTCAGGTGATTGGATACGCGATTCCAAAAGAGGGTTCAAACCTTTGGTTCGATATGTTGGCGATTCCTGCCGATGCAAAGAACGTGAAGAACGCTCACACCTTTATTAATTATCTGCTGCGCCCCGAGGTGATTGCACCTATCACTAACTATGTGGCGTACGCTAACCCTAACGTGCCTGCTCAGGAGCTGGTGGATGAAGAGATCCGTAACGACGCGGCTATCTATCCTACCCCTGAAGTACTGTCACGCCTGTATGTGGCCGATGTGCGTCCGATGAAGGCGCAGCGTGCCATGACTCGCGTGTGGACTAAGGTCAAATCTGGCATGTAATGCCTGTATTAGAGGGCAAGGTCGCTTGCCCTCCTTTCTTTAAGATCATCTTAACTATTGCAGTAGGTGCCTTACTGGTGCTTTTTGTGGAGAAGTATTATGGCTAGCAATTCGGGCGTCACCAACAAACCGACAACAAAGACGCAAGGAGAGGTGTTGCTGAAGATCGAGAGAGTCAGCAAGCTATTTGACGATGTTCGCGCCGTGGACGACGTCTCGCTAAATATTAATCGTGGGGAAATTTTTGCATTGCTTGGCGGCTCAGGTTCGGGGAAATCGACGCTGCTGCGCATGCTGGCCGGCTTTGAGAAGCCGACCGAGGGACGCATCTATCTCGATGGCCAGGATATTACCGATATGCCACCCTATGAGCGCCCCATCAATATGATGTTCCAATCTTACGCCCTGTTTCCGCACATGACGGTGGCGCAAAATATCGCCTTCGGTCTCAAGCAGGACAAGATGCCCAAGGATGAGATAGAGCAGCGTGTTAAAGAGATGCTCAAGCTGGTTCACATGGAGCCTTATGCCAAGCGTAAGCCTAATCAGCTCTCCGGTGGTCAGCGTCAGCGTGTGGCCCTGGCGCGTTCGCTGGCCAAGCGTCCAAAACTCCTGCTACTGGACGAGCCTATGGGGGCGCTGGATAAGAAACTGCGCACTCAGATGCAGCTCGAGGTGGTGGACATTCTCGAGGCGGTCGGGGTGACCTGTGTGATGGTTACCCACGATCAGGAAGAGGCTATGACTATGGCCGAGCGCATCGCCATCATGAACGATGGCTGGATCGCTCAAACCGGTTCGCCAATGGATATCTACGAGAGCCCGGCTAACCGCATGGTGGCCGAGTTTATCGGCAGCGTAAACCTGTTCGAGGGGGATATTGTCGAGGATGAGGTCGACCACGTGGTGATCAATGTGGCCAACATTCCTCAGCCCTTCTACGTGGGCTACGGTGTGTCTACCAGTGTGGATACCACCCAGGTGTGGGTGGCGATTCGTCCCGAGAAGACTCATATCAGCCGCGAGCAGCCAGGCGAGGCGCGCAACTGGTGCGCCGGTAAGGTAGAAGATATCGCCTACCTGGGGGGCATCTCGGTTTACTACATACGCCTGTGTAATGGACAGCTTATTCAGTCAGTGATGACTAACAGCGACCGCCGCGCCGATTCGCCCACCTGGGAAGAGGATGTCTTCGTGAGCTGGGAAGCGACCAGTGCCGTTGTACTGAGATCTTAACGGGGGCGTTATGAAGAAGAAGCCAATAAAGTTTCGTTTGCCCAAGGGGCAATGCTGGACCATAGGCGTGCCCTATTTCTGGCTGCTGATGTTCTTTGCCTTGCCTTTTGCCATCGTATTGAAGATCAGTTTGTCGACGCCGGCCGTGGCGATCCCGCCCTATGAGGCGCTGTATCAATATGCCGACGAGTCGCTGCAGATCATGCTCAATCTGGGCAACTATATTCTGATCTTCGAAGATCATCTCTATGTCAATGCCTATCTGGGTTCGCTCAAGATGGCGTTGGTCACCACCTTCGGCTGTCTACTGATTGGTTACCCCATGGCGTATGCTATCGCCAGGGCACCTAAGCAGCACCAGACTGTGCTGATCCTCTTGGTGATGTTGCCATCTTGGACCTCGTTTCTTATCCGTGTGTATGCCTGGATGGGGATACTGAGTAACAACGGGGTGGTCAATAACCTGCTGATGTGGCTAGGGGTGATCTCCGAGCCTATTCAGATGCTCAATACCAATTTCGCCGTCTATATCGGCATCATCTATACCTATTTGCCGTTTATGATCCTCCCTCTATACGCCAACCTGTCGCAGCTCGATGGCAGTTTGCTCGAGGCCGCGGCAGATCTCGGCTCACGCAGTCTCAATACCTTCTGGAAGGTAACGCTGCCGCTGTCGAAAGGCGGGGTGATTGCCGGGTCTATGCTGGTGTTTATTCCTGTGGTCGGGGAGTTCGTGATCCCTGAGCTATTGGGCGGTCCTGATTCGCTCATGATAGGTAAGGTGCTCTGGCAGGAGTTCTTCAACAACCGTGATTGGCCGGTCGCTTCGTCTCTCGCCATCGTGATGTTGGCACTCTTGATTATCCCTATCACCCTATTTCATCGTTATCAGTCCAGAAGTATGGAGAAGACGATATGAGCAACAGACTAAGAAAATTGAGTTTCTCCACCCTGATGCTCTGGGGTGGGATGTTTTTCCTCTACGCGCCCATGTTCATCCTGGTCTTCTACTCCTTCAACGAGTCTAAGCTGGTGACGGTTTGGGGCGGCTTCTCGGCCAAGTGGTATGGTGAGCTATTCCGCGACGATCAGATCCTCGATGCGGTGGCGACCAGTTTGAAGGTGGCGTTCTTCGCCTCCACCATGGCGGTGATTCTCGGCACCATGGCGGCCTTCGTGATGACACGCTTCGCCCGCTCCTGGGGCAAGATGACATTGTCGAACATGATCACCGCGCCACTGGTTATGCCAGAGGTGATCACGGGTCTGTCGCTATTGCTGCTATTCGTGCACATGGCAGACCTACTGGGTTGGCCGGCCGAGCGTGGCATGCTGACGGTGTGGATCGCCCACTCGACCTTCTGCGCCGCCTATGTGGCCGTGGTGGTGTCATCCAGGCTGCGTGAGCTGGATATGTCTATCGAGGAGGCGGCTCAGGATTTAGGCGCGACGCCGCTCAAGACCTTCTTCCACATCACAGTGCCTATGATCTCGCCGGCGCTGATTGCGGGTTGGCTGCTCTCCTTCAGCCTGTCGCTGGATGACCTAGTGATCGCCAGCTTCGCCTCTGGGCCTGGAGCGACGACCCTGCCTATGGTGGTCTTCTCCTCCGTACGTATGGGGGTATCGCCCAAGATCAACGCGTTGGCGACCTTGATCATCTTAATCGTTTCGCTGATTGCCTTCATCTCTTGGTACCTCGCCAGACGCGCCGACAAACGTAGCCGTATGGTCAGCGACTAGGCTCGCAGCGTTAGCTCTAGATAGCAGGCGCCCCGCGGCGCCTGTCAACCCAAGCCATTATTATAACGATTCAGGGTGAATGATATGACCTGTACACCTCATGCAAATTCCTATTATGCGGCGTCTGCCAACACCAAGGCGCTGCGCGACAAGTTAAGCGATAACATAGAGACCGACGTCTGTATCATAGGCGCGGGTTATACCGGCCTCTCGTCGGCAATCCATCTGTTGGAGGCGGGCTTTAAGGTGACAGTGCTGGAGGCGGCCAGGGTCGGCTTCGGCGCATCCGGACGCAACGGCGGCCAGATAGTCAACAGCTTCAGCCGGGATATCGACACCATAGAGAAGGTGGTCGGCACCGAGCCGGCCAAGCTGTTTGGTCAGATGGCCTTCGAAGGTGGGCGCATCCTTAAAGGACTGGTCGCCAAATATAATATTCAGTGCGATCTCAAAGAAGGCGGCGTGTTTGCGGCGCTGAACAAGAAGCAGATGGGTCACCTCGCCGCGCAAAAGACGCTGTGGGAGAAGCATGGTCACCTTGGACATCTTGAGCTGCTGGATGAGCAGGGCATACGCGGCGTGGTGGATACCGAGCGCTACGTGGGCGGCATGTTAGACAAGAGCGGCGGCCATATTCACCCGCTGAATCTGGCGCTGGGTGAGGCCGATGCGGTGGAGTCCTTAGGGGGACAGATCTTTGAAGACTCGGCGGTGATCCGCGTCGATCAGGGCGACAGCCCCGTGGTACACACCCAGGAAGGGTCGGTGAAGTGCAAGTTTGTTATCGTGGCCGGAAATGCCTACCTCAAGGGCTTAATGCCCGAGCTACAGGCCAAGTCTATGCCCTGTGGTACTCAGGTGATCACCACTGAGCCGCTTGGTGAAGAGCTGGCGCACTCGCTGCTGCCGCAAGACTATTGCGTCGAAGACTGTAACTATCTGCTGGATTATTTCAGGCTGTCTGGCGACAAGCGTCTCATCTATGGTGGTGGCGTGGTCTACGGCGCCCGGGATCCTGCCAATATCGAGGCGATCATTCGTCCCAAGATGCTGGCGACCTTCCCGCAGCTCAAGGATGTGAAGATAGATTATACCTGGACGGGCAACTTCCTGTTGACCCTGTCACGCCTGCCGCAGGTCGGGCGTATCGGCGGTAATATCTATTACTCTCAGGGCTGTAGCGGTCATGGGGTGACCTATACGCACCTGGCGGGTCAGATACTGGCGGAGACCATCAATGGCCAGGCGAAACGCTTCGATGCCTTTGCTCAGCTACCTCATTACCCCTTCCCGGGCGGTCACCTGTTGCAGGTGCCTTTCTCGGCCATAGGTGCCTGGTACTACACGATGCGTGACAAACTGGGCGTGTAGTTTGCTATGTTTGGTCAATATAAAAAGCCCGCGCGATGCGGGCTTTTTTGTGCCTATGAGTCAGGCAGGTATAGCTAGCTTACTTACTGCTTCTTACTGGTCCTATTCCACAGCACGCTCTGGTCGCTGCCCATGATGGTGGTGGGCATCTGGCCGTTCCACTGCTGGGCGCGTACATAATCCACCAGGGTCTGCGATTCTCTCAGCGCCTCGGCTTTCTTCTTGATGGCTTCGGCCTCGGCGATACCCTTTAAGCGAATGGCTTCGGCCTCGGCGATGGCCTCGGTTTGAATCGCATAGGCCTTACCGTCGGCTGTGGCCTTGGCGGCATCACGCTTGGCGTTGGCCGTGTTTACCTCACGCTGGGCCTCCAGATTCTGTCTTTCAAGACGATGCTTCTCGGCGGCCGCTAGGTTTTTCTCTGTCTGCTTGGTCTCGATAGACTGGATATACTTCTGCGGCAGGCCCAGATTTTCCAGCTGCGCCGAGTCGAGCTTGACCGGGTACTCCTTCATCTCTTCGATGAGGAAGTCTTCGATCTGGGCGATCACCCGACTGCGGTTTTGGATGATCTCCTCGGCCTTATAGCGTGCAAGGGCATCCTTGGCGGCCGATCTGAGTTTTGGATCCAGAATGCGAGACTCGAACTGGCTCAGGCCACCATAGCTTTTGAACAGATCGAAGGCCTGGTCGCGATTGACGGTCCAGTTAATCGACACCTCGGCGGTGACTGGCATCTGCTCGTGGGTCGAGGCATTGAGCTTCTCGACATTCTTGCGAGTACGTATCTCTAAGATCTCTACCTTGTCGACGAAAGGGATCTTGATGTGCAGGCCCGGGTTGACCTGCTCTGTCGCTTGACCGAAACGCTTGATGATGCCCACATGTCCCTCGTCAACCGTGTACATGGTCTGGCTGAATAGAATAAGGGCGAAAAGTAAGCCGGCGACCAAGACAATGGCGCCTTTGCCTTTGCTCTTTATGGTCGATAGGTTGGCGATATCCTTGGGTAGTGTTGTCATGCTCTCTCCTTCGTGACGGTATCTCTAGGCCTTAAACGTACGCATGAGTAACGAGTGTTACACACAGGTTAAGGCGCTGAGGATGTTACGTTATTTCCCCTTAGAGTCAAGGGAAGAGGAGAAAGGGAAGAAGGAAGGGTTAGCGAATAAAGCGTTGATCAAATTCTGTTAGGGGGAGTGGCTTGCTGAACATATAGCCCTGGCCCTGTTCACACTCCAGTGAAACCAGTTTTTGCAGCTGCTCAGCATCTTCTATGCCTTCGGCGATCAGTTTGAGCTTGAGGGATTTGCCCAAATGGATCACCGCCTTGACGATATCCAGGCTCTGTTCATCTCCCAGCATATCCTTTACGAAAGACTGATCGATTTTTAAGGTATTTACCGGGAAGAACTTGAGGTAGCTGAGACTCGAATAGCCGGTGCCGAAATCATCGATGGCGATGCTCAGCCCAAGTGAGGAGAGGGTGTTGAGTACATTGAGTGCCTCATCGAAATCATACATGAGGGAGCTTTCTGTTACCTCAAGTTCCAGGAAGCTGCTGTCGAGCCCAGTGAGTTCAAGCACCTTGGCCACAGAGTCACAAAAGTCGGGGTTGTTAAATTGCTTAGCGGCTATATTGACCGCTATCTGCAGAGGCTTGCCTTTATCCTGCCATGCCTTAGCGGCCATGCAGCTCTGCTTTAAGATGATCTCTCCCAGTTGATGGATGAGGCCTGTCTCTTCCGCAAGGGGGATGAAATCTAGGGGGGAGATCAGCTTGCCGTTGGGATCGTAAAGCCTGGCGAGGGCCTCGGCGCCGATGATCTGTTTGGTTTTTAGATCTACCTTAGGCTGGTAGTAGACCTCAATGGCCTCGGTATCGATGGCGTTGCGTAGCAGGGTAACCAGTTCGTGACGTTTAACCAGTTCCTGCTCCAGATCTTCTGAAAAATAGCAGAAGCGGTTGCGGCCCAGGTCCTTGGCGCGATACATGGCGGCATCCACATGGGTCATCAGCTCCTCGGGCCTGAGGGCGTCCGAGGGGTAGATGCTTATGCCGACGCTGGCCGACAGGGTATATTCCTGACCATCGATACGAAAAGGCGTGTTGAGGCTTCTCACGATATCGGTGGCGATGGAGTCAACCTGGCTGGTGGCGCTCAGAGAGGGGAGCAGCAGGATGAACTCGTCACCACCAATGCGCCCCAGGGTGGCGCTGGGATCGATGAGGGACTGTAATCGTTTCGATACCTGCTTGATCACCTGATCCCCATAACTGTGGCCTAAAGAGTCGTTGAGGTATTTAAAGTGGTCTATGTCGATCAACATTAGGGCGACGCTTGTGTCGTAGGAGTCGGCCACGGCGCAGGCATGATTGATCCTGTCATGTAACAGGATGCGGTTAGGGAGATCCGTGAGTTGATCATGATTTGCCAGATGACTCATCTTAAGTGACATGGCCACGGACTCGCTGCAGTCATGGAACACCATGATGCCACCAGTGACCTCGCCCTCGCTGTCGGTAATGGGCGCCGCCGAATCTTCTATCTGAAATATGGTGCCATCTAAGCTGGTGAGCTGACAGTTGAGCGCCATGGCGACGTTGCGCTTCTCGTTGATGGCGATGGTGACCGGGTTGGGGCTACGGTATTTGGTCTTGGCATCGCAAAGATCCATTACCTGCTCGATATGCAATCCGATGGCGTCACGGCTTACCCAGCCGGTGAGGCGCTCGGCGATAGGGTTCATAAAGGTGATCTTCGCCTTACTGTCGGTGGCGACGACAGCATCGCCTATGGTATTGAGCATGATCTTCAGGCGGCGATTCTCCATGTCCAGCTGGCTCTTGGCCTGCTTGATGGAGGTGATATCCGTTAGGGTCAGCAGCAAGCCTGAGATACTGCCCTCGTGCTTCCTGATGGTGAGATGGGCCTGGGCATATTCGGTTTTGTCTGGCTTATTTTCCAGGGCGATCTCAAATTGATGTTTGAGTTTGTTGCTGGCGATGCGCGTCAATAGCTCTTCATACAGTGCCTTGGGTAACAGGCTCGAGGCCGGTTTGCCTAGCGCGTCTTGGGGGATAGTGCCGAACCACTTGCCGTTGTAGTCGTTATGGAAACGGTTGAGCAGATCCTTGGACCAATAGGAGATGTATGAGGGGATCTGATTGACCAGGGCCTGCATGTCTTGGCGTGCCTCTATGATGGTCTGCTCCTGACGCTTGAGTAGCAGGTGGTTCTTGACGCGCAGACGGCAGGTGGTGAGATCTATGGGCTTGTGGATGAAGTCTATGCCACCTGAGCTGAGGGACTTATATTCGAAGCTGCTCTCGCTATGGGCGGTGACGAAGATCACCGCGCTGTTGCAGGTCTTAGGATTGTTCTTCAGGCGCTTGCACATCTCGAAGCCATTCATTTGTGGCATCTCGATATCCAGTAATATGATGGCGGGTTGATGTTGTTCTGCCTTGTCCAGCGCGTCCTGGCCGCCTGTGCTACAGATGATCTCGGCCAGATCGGTAAGGGACTGTTCCAGTAGATGTAGATTCGCGCTTTCATCGTCGACAACTAATATTTTTTGCCGAGCCTCCACATCGTTGCCGAAAAGCATAAAAGAATTCCTTTTCAAATCTGCCGCCTACATTTAGCTTAGCCGACTATAATCAGTTTGCTTAGGGATTTTTAATGCTTAGAGATGAAATTGCGCTCGATTACTACTTTTGAGTTAGTCAGGGGCGTCAAATAAGCATACTTTCCGATAGCGTTTCGTGCGGGGTATCACTTGTACATGAATTATATTTCTTAAATAACAGTGTGTTACTGATTTTGGATGTTAAAAGGAGTTAAAGTCCATGGTGCGACAGATTTCACGCTTATCTTCTCTCTTTGGCGGACGTTCATTGCTGTTGATTGCCTCATTGTTAGTGCTGGCGGTGGCATTGATTATCGTCGCCAGTTTTGAGTCTCAATTAAACCAGAATATCGTCGATAGTCTGCGCGCCGATCTTGAGGCTCAAAGCGAGCAGGTCAATAACCAGGCTCAGCACAGACTCAACTCTTACTTTAATAACTTACGTTTTCTGTTTGAGACGCCACCTATCTCAGGCTTGTCGAGGGCGAAAAACAATCAGGGAATCGATCCCGTGGATGAGACCCGCTACGGCCAGTGGCGTCATCGTCTCGAAACCATTTTCGTCGCGTTTTTGCAGAACAATAGTGAGTATGAACAGCTTCGCATACTAAGCGCCGATGGCATGGAGCTGATTCGGGTTGACCGGCGCGGTGGCTCCGTGCAGGTGGTTGAAGATATCAACTTACAGGACAAGCAGGGGCGGGACTACTTTCAAGCCAGCAAAGCGTTGCAACAGGGGGAGATATATACCTCGCCCATCACCCTGAATCGCGAGTTTGGCAAGATAGATTATCCATACCGTCCCATGCTCCGCCTGGCGACACCGATTTTTGACGACGCTGGTGGCCGGTTTGGCCTGCTGATCGTCAACATCAATGCCGGTGAGCTGCTTACCTCCTTTAAGCGGCTAGTGCCAGATCCTATTGACCTGGTGTTGACCGACGGTGAGGGCTATTTTCTGGTACATCCCAATGAGGAGATGCGTTATAGCCGAGATCTGCAGCCCGAGTTGGTTTGGGATAAACACTACCAAGCGAGTAAGACCCTTAAACGCAATTTTGAGCTGGTGCTGGACAGCTACCATGATAATAGGCCCTATTATGCCTATAGGCGGACAATTACACTGTCAAACGATGCCCTGAGTGGGCGGCTTACCGCCACTTTGATGGCCCCCAAACAATATGTGCAGGAGATGGCGGTATCGCGTCGTATAAGTGTCTACACCTTTATGTTGGCCATTGGCGGGCTGTTTCTATTTGTGGTCATTATCCTGGGACGCAGTGCCCGCAATAGTCAGGCGCTCGCCAAGGAAAAGGCGCAATCAGCGGCCATCATAGATGGCTCCAAAGATGCCATCATAGGGGTGGACAGCAGCGGGGTGGTTAATAATTGGAACCGCGCCGCCGAGTTGCTGTTTGGCTATGACGCCGATTATGCCAAGGGGCACTTTATTAACGAGCTAGCGCTGCTACCCGAAGTCAATCTGGCCGAGTTGGTGAGCAAGGCTAATCAGGGCAATAAGACGCTTAACCTAGAGGCGGTTCTGCCGATGAACGAGGGGCGTAATGTGGATCTCTCTGTGTCGGTTTCCCCCATCTTAGGAGAAAACAAACTTGCCTTGGGCGTGGCCGTCATCATGCGTGATGTCTCGATCGAGAAGCAGGCGGCCAAGAAGATCCAATTGGTCAACACAGAGTTAGAGAAGAAGGTGGCCATCAGGACTCAGGAGCTGCAAAAGGCCAGCTATGTGAAGAGTACCTTCATTTCCAACATCAGCCATGAGATGCGCACACCGTTAAACGGTATCGTGGGCACCCTGAATCTGGTTCGTAAGGAGTCTCTGAGCGAGCGACAGGAGCGTTATCTGGAGATGGCCGAGGTGAGCGTAAATGCCTTGTCGGCGCTGATCAATGATGTGCTTGATCTCTCTAAGATAGAGGCGGGCAAGTTAGATCTGGACATCAGTACCTTCAGCCCGCTCAACCTGGTTGAGAGTGTCTGCAGTAGTATGGCGGTGAAGGCGCAGGAGAAGGGGGTTGAGTTTGTCATCGATGTTGTCGATCTTCGTTGCCAGAGTATAGAGAGCGACGCCCATCGACTCACCCAAATCCTCACTAACCTGGTGAACAATGCTATCAAGTTTACCGAGCAGGGATATATCAAGGTGAGGGCTTTTAGTCGTCTGCGAGAGACGGGAGAGCTGGAGTTTACCTGTCAGGTGTCTGATACCGGCATAGGCATTGCCGAGGAGAACCAGGCCAAGCTCTTTACCGCCTTTTCCCAGGCGACCTCCAGTATCGCGGGGCAATATGGTGGCACAGGTCTGGGGCTTTCGATCTGTAAGGAACTCAGTGAGCTACTCAATGGTAAGATGAGTTTTGAGTCGCATCAGGAGCAGGGGAGCAGCTTCACCTTCACTATGGTGTTGCATCAGGGCCAGTTTAAGTTGATGGCGCCCGAGGCGCTGCTCCATGAGATGACCTGTAGTGTCTTGTTGGTCAACCAGGCGCAGCAGGCCTGTGTCGAGGGGGCAGTCGCGCGCCTAGGGGGTAAGTTGCTGCCTGGCGCGCCTATTCGTGACTGGCTCAATCAGGATGCCCCTGTACCAGAGGTGCTTCCTCATGTGTTGATTGTCGAGCAGCGTCACTCACTGCTTACGGATCTCGATAGCCTCTGGCCGACGCTGGCGGCGACCCATAAACGCTTGCCTAGGGTGCTGGCATTTCAAAAGAGTGCCGACGGTAATAAGTCACTGCAGAATATCGAGCTTGAATATTTGAACAACCCGCTGCTGTTTTCCGAATTTATGCACAAGTTCGGCGCCCAGAAATCTGTCACTGGTGTTGAACCTAGCCAGAGCAAGCGTGCACTGTCGATCAGCGACGAGGAGGCTCTCTGTGTCAAAGGGGCACGTGTGTTGGTGGTCGATGATAACGAGATCAACATAGAGGTTGCTCAGGGCGTCTTGTCGGAACTGTCGCTGGAGTTTGTCAGAGCCACCAATGGGCAGGAGGCACTAACCAGGCTACGGGAATGCGAGCAAGAGGGACTGACGGTACAGGTTATCCTGATGGATTGTCAGATGCCGATACTCAATGGCTATGATTGTACCCGGGCGATCCGCGCTGGGGAGGCGGGAGAGGTGTTTGTCGATACCCCCATTATCGCCATGACGGCCAGCGCCATGATGGGTGAGCGCGATAAGTGTATCGAGGCGGGCATGAATGATTATATCACCAAGCCTATCCTGGCTGAGCGTCTACAGGAGAAGGTGGTCGACTGGTTAGTGTCGGTCTGTGAGAAAGCCGATCAGGAGGTCATGCTGGAATCCCAGCCCCATGAGGAGATCCAGGTTAACGATGAAGATTATGTCTGGAATCGCAAGCTGGCTCTGAGTCGGCTGATGGACAATGAGGTTTTGTTTGCCGAGATTTGTCAGATGTATCACGAGACGACGCCTGGGCAACTCAGGGAGCTTGAAGATGCGATTGCCGCCGAGGATTTTGAGAAGGTGCGCCAGCTTAGCCATGGGCTTAAGGGGCTCTCCAGTAGCTTAGGCGCCATACAATTGCAGGAGCAGTTTCTGAGCCTGGAAATGGAGGCTAAGATGAAAAACTGTGACAAGTTGAATCTACTCTTCGGGGTGATTAAGCCTTGCTATGAGAAATTGATGGAGCGCCTGCAGGAGACGCTCGAAAACCAGGATGAGGTACAAAATGCCTCAGCCCAAACTTAATGAAAGAATTTAAACAATTAAAGGTCGATAGGTAGTTAATGGAACAGAATAACAAATTGTCTCCATTAGTTTTTTCTCGTAAGGGGAGAATACTGATCGTCGATGATATGCAGGTCAATATCATCATTCTCAGGCAGCTATTGAGCAAGGAGTATGAGATCGCCTCGGCCCTGAGTGGCCAGGAGGCTCTCGCTCTGTGCGACAGCTTTAAGCCGGATCTGTTGTTGCTCGATATCGAGATGCCGGGCATGTCGGGTTTTGAGGTCTGCCGGCAACTGAAATCTCAGTCTGATACTCAGGACATAGCTGTGATCTTTGTCTCGGCACATAATGACGAGGAGCAGCAGGTGAGTGGCTTTGAGTTGGGAGCGGTAGATTTTATCCATAAACCGCTCAATGCAGTGATCGCCCAGGCGAGGGTGAAAAACCAGATACAGCTGAAACGTCAGTCGGATCTGTTGCGCTTTATGTTGCAGCAGGAGGGCAGAGGCAAGGTGCCGAGTTAGTCTTGGGCGTGGTAAGCCTTAGAACGAGGCGATACGGATAACAAAAAAGCCTGCACAGGGTGCAGGCTTTTTTGTTTTAAATTGGTGGCCCCTCACAGACTTGAACTGTGGACCTAACGATTATGAGTCGTGTGCTCTAACCAACTGAGCTAAGGGGCCGACTTAAGATAGTCGTCACTATCGAAAGCGCAAAGAAGTATACGAGGTTTAAAAGCGCTTGTCACCACCGATTTGGCAAGAATTCTGAACTTTGAATTCAACTGCTTATCTGTTGTGCAATCGGCTTGTTAGGCGGAGATAAAAATAGAAAAGCCAGCACTATGGCTGGCTTTTCGGCTCTGTTTTAGCTGTCTGTCTTAGCTGCTTTTAGCGAGTCTATTCATCCAGGAAAGATTTCAAGATCTCTGAGCGAGACGGGTGACGTAGCTTACGCAGTGCCTTGGCTTCGATCTGACGGATACGCTCACGAGTTACGTCAAACTGCTTGCCCACTTCCTCTAGGGTGTGGTCTGTGTTCATATCGATACCGAAACGCATACGCAGTACCTTGGCTTCACGTGCAGTCAGGCCAGCAAGTACTTCGTGAGTGGCGTTCTTCAGGCTCTCGCCGGTCGCACTGTCTAATGGCAACTCGAGGGTTGTATCCTCGATGAAATCACCTAAATGCGAATCTTCATCATCGCCGATAGGGGTTTCCATTGAGATAGGCTCTTTGGCAATCTTGAGTACCTTACGGATCTTGTCTTCCGGCATCAACATGCGCTCGGCCAGCTCTTCCGGTGACGGCTCGCGTCCCATCTCTTGTAGCATCTGACGGCTGATACGGTTGAGTTTGTTGATGGTCTCAATCATGTGTACCGGGATACGAATGGTTCTCGCCTGGTCGGCAATCGAACGTGTGATCGCCTGACGGATCCACCAGGTCGCATAGGTCGAGAACTTGTAACCACGACGGTATTCAAACTTGTCCACCGCCTTCATCAGGCCGATGTTACCTTCCTGGATCAGATCCAGGAACTGTAGGCCACGGTTGGTGTATTTCTTGGCGATAGAAATTACCAGACGCAGGTTAGCCTCAACCATCTCTTTCTTGGCGCGGCGAGCCTTAGCTTCACCGATAGACATGCGACGGTTGATATCCTTGATGGCGGCAATGGCCAGGCCGGTTTCATTCTCGATGGCATCGAGCTTGGCACGGCAGCGTTGCACGTCTTCGGCAACCATCTCCAGCCCTTCGGCATAAGGTTTCTTGGCGGCAATCTCTTCGTTGAACCATTCGATGCTGCTTTCGTTAGAGGTGTAGACCTTAACGAAGTTCTTCTTCGGCATCTTGGCCTGCTCGACACACAGCTTCATGATGAGGCGCTCTTGAATACGCACCTTGTCCATCATTTCACGCATGTTCTTCACCAGGCGGTCGAACTGCTTAGGTACCAGACGGAACTCTTTAAAGATCTCGCCAATTTCGAACAGGGCGGCCGTCGACTCAGGGTGTTCACGACCCTTAATCTCGATGATCTTTAAGGCTTTTTCATGTGCTTCACGCAGCTGTGTGAAACGCTCGCGCGCTTCTTCCGGATCTGGGCCTTTTGGCGAATCGTCTTCATCGCCGTCATCATCTTCGTCATCGCCCTCATCATCTTCATCGTCGAGATCGTCGTCTGACAATTCAGAGCCGATGTGAGTCGCCGTTGGCGCCACGTCTTCGGCATTGGGGTCAACAAATCCAGAGATAATGTCCGATAGTCTGACTTCTTCAGCTTCGTAGCGGTCGTACTGCTCAAGGATCATGGCGATCGCTTGAGGGTATTCGGCTACAGACGCCTGAACCGTGTTGATCCCTTCTTCGATACGCTTGGCGATAACGATTTCGCCTTCGCGAGTTAGAAGTTCTACCGTACCCATCTCGCGCATGTACATACGTACGGGATCTGTGGTACGACCCAGTTCAGCTTCAACCGTAGCCAGTGCTGCGGCAGCTTCTTCGGCAGCATCTTCATCGGTGCTGTCTTCAGACATCATGATCTCATCGGCATCCGGCGCCTGCTCATAGACGCGAATACCCATGTCATTAATCATCTGGATAATATCTTCGATCTGATCAGAATCGACCATATCTGCAGGCAAGTGATCATTCACTTCTGCATAGGTTAAATAACCTTGCTCTTTACCTTTGGCAAGCAACAATTTGAGTTGCGACTGCGGAGTCTGCTCCATAGATATCATCCAAGTTGGGTAACTGTTACAACGACGGGCAATGTGTGCCGCGCAAATCGTCAATTATAGCCGTGTGCACTGTGCTGTGCTAGTCCAAGTGTTTACTTTATGAGACAAATTTTGCTCTAAGCTTGCCCTTGGATCACTGCAATGAGCTTTTTAAGTTGCATCCGCTCTTCTTTAGTATGGTGCTGTTTTAAGCTCAATTCCTGATAACGTTGCTCAATATATTGATTGTTCAACCAAATCAGGGCTTTTTTGAACTCTTGCTGAAGGTTTTCATCCGCCACTTGATGCTCCCATTGGGCTAATTTTTTCAGGGTGTCTAATTGTTGATCACCCCTGAACTGTTCAAGTAGTTGTGCGCTGTTAACCTTCTCGGCGCGAGTTCTGTCGAGTAAGAGGCTGAGCAAATCTATGCCAGCCATCTTGATATGTTTTAGCGCAGGCTGCACCGGCAGGTTATTGCCAAGGTGCGGATGCTGTACCAACAGGGCGATGGCCAATCGCAATGGGGTACCGCGTCCCTTAAGCGCTTTGTTTTGCAGAGGCTTATTTGCGTCAATGCGTTTAAAGCCGAGTTTACGCTGCAATTCTTCTGCACTGTTCATGCCGAGCTTGTAGGCTAGATTCTCCAGCAATAGGCTCTGCAGAACAGTGTCTTGTACTTTCTCTATCAGGCCCATGGCTTGTTTAGCCAGGGTGCCTTTGTCCGTGCCGTAGCGGTTGGCTAAGGTATCGAACAGAAATTCCGGTAGTAGCATGGCCTCGGCAATCAGCTGCTCGAAGGCCGGTTTGCCTATCTGACGCACCAGAGAATCGGGATCTTCCCCCTGGGGCAAGAACATAAACTTCACCTGATCGCCGGGCTTGAGCAGGGGCAGGGCAGTTTCCAACGCCCGCCAGGCCGCCTCGTTACCCGCCTTGTCGCCGTCGTAACAGCAGACCACCTCTTTGGCGCTGCGCAGCAATAGCTGGAACTGATCTGCCGTGGTCGAGGTGCCTAGGGAGGCGACGGCATAGTCGACGCCAAACTGAGCCAGGGCCACCACGTCCATATAGCCTTCGACAATCAGGATCTGATTGGGATCCCTGTGTCTCTGTTTGAGTTCATACAGGCCGTAGAGTTCATAGCCCTTATGAAATATGGGCGTTTCCGGCGAATTCAAGTATTTCGGTGTACCGTCACCCAAGACTCTACCGCCAAAGCCAATGACCCGGCCGCGACGATCGCGGATAGGGAACATGAGGCGGTCGCGAAACCTGTCGTAACGCTTGCCGCTGTCGTTCTCGATCACCATGCCCGCGGTGAGTAACTTGTCCTGGGCATCTTGGTTTTGGCGATAACGTCCCAGCAGACCATCCCAGCCATCGGGGGCAAAGCCGATGTTGAAGTGTTCGATCACTTCATCGGACAGTCCTCGGTGGGCGAGATAGTCGATCACCTTCTGCTTGTCCGTGTGCTGTTTCAGTTGGTTCTGAAAGTAGCGGCTAGCCTCTTCCATCAACTGATAGAGGCCACGGCTTAGCCCCTCGTCGCGACGTTTGCCCGTGCCTTGTTCTCTGGGCACTTCCAGACCTAAGCGGCCGGCGAGTTCTTCGATGGCATCTACAAAGTCTAGCCTGTCATATTCCATGACGAAATCGATGGCATTGCCGTGGGCGCCACAGCCGAAGCAGTGATAAAACTGTTTGTCTCTGCTGACGGTAAAGGAGGGAGACTTTTCGCTGTGGAAGGGACAACAGGCAGAGTGATTTTTGCCCGCCTTCTTCAGGGGGACCTTGGCGTCGATGAGATCGACAATATCGGTGCGAGCTACAAGCTCATTAATAAACTCACGAGGTATCGCCATTGCTGTATAAATGCCGCCTTTTCGCGAAATTAAACCGAAAGAGTAGAAACAAACAAGCCGTGCGTAGGCACGGCTCATTCATACATCGAACTTAAGGTTACTTGAGTTTTGCCTTGATCAGAGCGCCAATTGACGCCATGTCGGCTCGCCCTTGTACCTTAGGTTTCAATGCTCCCATTACTTTGCCCATATCCGCCATGGATGATGCACCTACCGCTTGGATAGTAGCATCGACTAGCTCGGCAACCTCTTCTTCAGAAAGAGGCTTAGGCAGGAAAGTCTCGAGGACTCGAATCTCTCCGGCTTCTGCTTCTGCTAGTTCGTTGCGACCCGCCGCTTCATATTGAGCGATAGAGTCGCGACGTTGTTTAACCATTTTGGTTAAGACAGCTATGGCTTGATCATCATTTAGCGTTTCGCGGTTATCCACCTCGATCTGCTTGATGGCAGCCAGTGCCATACGAATTGTTCCCAGACGCACCTTATCTTTGGCGCGCATGGCTTCCTTCATCTGGTCTTTTAGCTGATCAACTAGGCTCATAAGAGATTAGTATAAACGTACGCGACGCGCGTTTTCGCGAGAAAGCTTCTTAGCAAGACGCTTAACTGCAGCAGCTTTAGCGCGCTTACGTGCAGTAGTTGGCTTCTCGTAGAATTCACGAGCACGAACGTCGGCTAAGATACCAGCTTTTTCACAAGAGCGCTTGAAACGACGTAGAGCTACGTCAAATGGTTCATTCTCACGTACTTTAATAATTGGCATACGCCATCACCCCTTAGGTGTAGTTTGTATTGAGTTAATTTCTTAACCCAAGTTAATTTAAAAATGGTGCGGAATTCTATACCGACTGTCGACCTTTTGTAAACCCCTTATGGCGATCCTTTCGGGATCCTTTATCGGAGCAACATCTTTAAGTTTAGCATTTCCTTGTGTCCCTATCATGACCGACCAGGTGAAGGTTCCTGGTGCATGCCCCATGGCATCTGGGCTTGGCCTTTATAAGTGGGTGAATCGACAGGGGCGCGCAATCCATTGGTATTTCCGCGGGCAAGCAGGTAAAATTGGCCGCCACTTTATTTAGCTTGATGAGGAAAAATGCGAGTTTTAGGTATAGAGACATCTTGTGATGAGACAGGTATCGCCGTCTATGATGACGAAAAAGGCCTGTTATCTCATGCACTTTACAGTCAAGTGAAACTGCACGCCGACTACGGTGGCGTAGTGCCTGAGCTCGCATCGCGCGACCATGTGCGCAAGATCATCCCGCTCATTAGGCAGGCCCTGAAAGAGGCTGATTCGACCCAGGATGATATCGACGCCATCGCCTATACCAAGGGCCCAGGTTTAGTGGGCGCACTCTTAGTGGGCGCCTGTGTGGGGCGCTCGCTAGCTTTTTCCTGGGGTAAACCTGCCGTAGGCGTACATCATATGGAAGGCCATCTGCTGGCGCCCATGTTGGAAGAGGATGTGCCCGAATTCCCCTTCCTGGCGCTACTGGTCTCTGGCGGCCACTCTATGATGGTGGCAGTAGAAGGCATAGGTCGTTATCAGGTGCTGGGTGAATCTGTGGATGATGCCGCCGGTGAGGCCTTCGACAAGACGGCTAAGTTGATGGGGCTGGATTATCCAGGTGGCCCAAGACTGGCCAAGCTGGCCGCCCAAGGCGAGCCAAACTGCTACCGCTTCCCGCGTCCGATGACGGACCGCCCAGGCCTGGACTTTAGCTTCTCTGGCCTGAAGACCTTTGCCGCCAACACCATCGCCGATGAGCCCGATGATGAGCAGACCCGTGCCAATATCGCTCGCGCCTTCGAAGAGGCCGTGGTCGATACCTTAGCCATCAAGTGTAAACGCGCCCTGAAGCAGACCGGCTATAATCGCTTGGTGATCGCCGGCGGTGTGAGTGCCAACAGCCGACTGCGTGAGAGTCTGGCGGAGATGATGCAGGGACTCGGCGGTAGGGTCTATTATCCGAGAGGAGAGTTCTGTACCGACAACGGCGCTATGATCGCCTATGCCGGCATGCAGCGCCTCAAGGCCGATCAGCTTGAGCCGCTTTCCGTTAAGGGAATGCCACGTTGGCCGCTGGACTCGCTTCCGCCGGTGTAATCTAATACCAATCGTAATAAATAATTGATCATTCTAGCTTGTTAAAACGCTCGATAACTGCATTAATATTTTTAATTGTAGAATAACTACTTATCTAAAAATCCTGCTTTGTTCTCAAGCGTTTTTCCTGCGCTATTTCTGATCAAATACTTACTGTGATTGGTATAACGCCTTATTCTTGCCTTTAAGCCCTTCGAGAGAAGGGCTTTTTGTTGCGCGCTTGCTTGGCGTCTGTGAGGTTTGATTGAGCGAGTGGCATGCTTCGGGGAGGTCGAAGCGGAACAAGGGGACCAAGGGGGAGGCGTTCTGCCGCTCAGTTGCCGTCGGTGCGCTTCTTACGTGAGACCTTAGATTCTTCGCCCTTGAGCAGGCGATGGATGTTTTCCTTGTGACGTATGATGATCAGCAAGGAAAGCATGGCCACCGGCACGGTAAAGCGCTCGTCGAAATACCAGGTATAGGCCGGGGCGAGCAGGGCAGTGACTATGGCGGCGAGTGACGAGTAGCGACAAATCAACACCATAACAATCCAGGTTGCGATCAGCGCCAGTGACAGGTCGGCCCCGATAGGCGCCATGGCGCCAAAGGCGGTAGCGACACCCTTGCCGCCCTTAAACTTAAAGAAGATGGGGAAGATATGGCCCAGACAGGCGGCGATGGCAATCACCCCCAATGAGACGGCGTCGACGCCGAGACGGAAGGCGACATAGGCGGGTACCGCGCCCTTCAGCATGTCGAACAGCAAAACCATGGCGGCGGCACTGGCACCACCTATGCGCAGCACATTGGTTGCCCCTGGGTTGCCTGAGCCTTGGCTACGAGGATCCGGTAATCCTCTGAGTCGACAAACTAGCACGGCACTGGATATCGAACCTGCAAGGTAAGCGGTCAATATCATCGCTAGAGTCAGCAGCGTTAAGCTCAAATTGGTTTCCTTATCCTTCTTAAGGTATCATCCCGCCCTAGTTATTGAGGCGGCTGATTAAACCTTGTATTTTACGCACTGGTTGATTGGGCATGTAATGATAACGGGCGATTTGGCATCCGTTTTCTAATCCCTGATTCGTTGTCATTACAGTCGCTTATCCTACTTGGGTTTTCGGCTGCACGAAAGGGGTAATCACAGATTATCTGTGTGATCCGAGGCATTATAACCATATTGGTCGTTGTAGCTTATTAGACCTCTTTTATTACCTAATTTTTTGCCTATCGGGAGGCATCATGGACAAGGTACTTATTTCACAGCTCAAAGTCGAAACCGTGATCGGTATTTATGAGTGGGAAAAGCAGATCCATCAAAACCTGCTGATCGATCTCGAGATGGCCTGGGACAACAGCCTGGCGGCAGCCAATGACGACTACCAACAAGCCCTGTGTTACGAAACCGTCTCTAACCGGCTCACGGCCCTGATCACCGAGAAGCCGATAGAACTTATCGAGACGGTGGCGCAGATGTGTGCCGATTGCGTGATGGATGAATTTAATGTGCCTTGGGTAAAGGTTAGGGTGATGAAGCCCGGCGCCGTCCCCAGTGCCCAGGCGGTGGGTGTCGAGATTGAGCGAGGTCATCTGTAACCTTATGGCACGCATCTTCATCAGTATTGGCAGTAATATTCACCCAGAGGACTACTTCAATGCCGCCCTCAAGGCCTTAAGTGCGCATTTCGATAACCTGTGTCTCTCCAGTGTGTTTGAGAGTGAGGCGGTCGGTTTTGACGGCAGCAATTTTCTCAACATGGTGGTTGCCGCCGATACCGAGTTAGGCATCGCCGAGGTGGTGGCCTTGTTCAAGCAGATAGAGTCAGACAATGGTCGTTTGCCGGGAGCCAAGAAGTTTAGTCCCCGCACGCTGGATCTGGATCTGCTGCTCTACGACGACCTAGTCACAGACTCCCCAATCCCGCTGCCGCGCGCCGAGATCACCACCAACGCCTTCGTGCTCTGGCCGCTGGCGGAGATCGCCCCCGAGCGGGTACACCCGGTGGCGCAGCTTTCCTACCAAACCCTGTGGGACAATTATGATAAGTCGCAGCAGAAGCTGTGGCCTGTCGAATTTCAATGGTCTTATTAATTTTTCTTACCCGACCCAAATCTTAAAGGATAATCATGGATATTTTTCAGGTAATTGTTTTGGCTCTGATCCAAGGCCTGACTGAGTTTTTACCTATCTCTAGCTCCGCGCATCTCATCTTACCCGCTCAGTTGCTCGACTGGCAGGATCAGGGGCTGACCTTCGACGTAGCGGTGAATACGGGGTCGCTGCTTGCCGTGGTGATCTATTTTCGCCGCGAGCTCTTCTCCATGTTTACCGCCTGGACCGGCAGCCTGGTGTCGCGTAAGCAGACCCAAGAGAGCAAGCTGGCCTGGTGGATCATCCTGGCGACCATTCCTGCGGTGATCTTTGGCTTTACCGCCAAAGACTTCATCTCGACCCATCTGAGAAACATCGAGGTGATCGCTACTACGACCATCGTCTTCGGTCTATTGCTCTGGTGGGCGGATAAGCTAAACCGCGAAGGCTTTAGCGAGTTTCAGGTAGGCTGGAAGAAGGCTCTGCTGATCGGTTTTGCCCAGGCGATGGCGCTGATCCCCGGCACCTCACGTTCGGGCGCGACCATTACCGCGGCGTTGGCACTGGGTCTAAGCCGCGAGGCGGCGGCGCGTTTCTCTTTCCTGATGTCTGTACCTGTGAGTCTGGGCGCCGCGCTCTTAGTGGTGAAAGACTTGCTATCCAGCCAGGAGGCGATCGATTATCAGGCGCTGGTACTGGGTACTGGGCTGTCGTTCGTTGCCGCCTATCTCTGTATTCATTACTTCTTGAAGATCATCAGTCGCATGGGGATGACGCCGTTTGTTATCTATCGTCTCGCCTTGGGGGCTATCCTGTGTGTGGTGATTTTTGCCTGATGGTCGATAAGTCAATCTTACTTAAGAGAGTCCTATGAAGAGTCATTACTTGTGTCCCCTCTGCCAGGCGCCGATGAATGTGCATCAAGACTCTCAGGGTCTGCACTGCGCCAATAAACACCATTTCGATAAGGGGGCACAGGGTTACTGGGTGTTCAGCCAACCGAAGAAGCCCCATATCGATTCGCGTCAGCTGATGCGCGCCAAACATTTCTTGTTGGAATCAGGGATCTTCACGCCCGTTATCGAGGCGCTGCAGCGTCAGCTAGGCGATCTATTGCCAAGCGATGCTAGGCTGTCGCATCTGGATATCGACAGCGGTGAAGGCTATTACCTGCGCTCCCTCGATGGCGTGTTTAAGGCATTAGGCCTGGCTGTTGAGCAGACAGGTGTCGCCGAGGCGGATAACGCCCTGTTCGTGGCGGCGAAGGCGCAGCCTGAAGCCTGCCTGATCCAGAGCCAGCTCAAGACCTTGCCCTTCGCGGATGACTGTTTCGATTTGGTGAGCCTGTTTGACAAGCCGCTCAAAGGCAAGGAGCCCCTGCGGCTGCTTAAGCCTGGCGGCACATTTGTGTGGTTATCGCCGGGTCCGCGTCATCTGTGGCAGATAAGAGAGTTTATCTATCCAAACCTGACCGAGAAGGGCGGTGAGCCACAGCAGCCTAAGGGGGTAAGCCTGGTGGCGAGCGAACGTATTAGCTACTCCCTGGCACTTAGCGGCGAGCAGGCGCTGACCCTGCTGGAGATGACCCCCTTTGCCTGGCGAGCCAATGACAAGATAAAGCGTCAGATCGCCCAGCAGAATTTTGAATCGCTTCAGATCGATCTCTATCTCACCTTAGCGACGAAAGATGCTTAGGTGAAAGTACAATTATTCACCACTAGAAAATCCCGGCGGCTCGGGTTACCCTTTGAGCCAAACCTTTAACTCGATTTTTGGAAATCCGTTTCGATGATGCGTAAATTGCTGTTGCTCATCTTGAGTCTCGCGCCATTGCAGTTACTTGCCAATGTCTACTCCCTGCCAGCCAATGGCGGTCGCCTCGTCGGCGAGTTGCAGACCCATGTGGTTCAGAAGGGGGACTACTTCAAAACCATCGCCGATAAATACAATATCGGTATCTTGGAGTTGATGGAAACTAACCCCGGGGTGGATCCTTTCCTGCCGACACCCGGCACCGAGTTGGTGATCCCCACCCAGATGCTGCTGCCAGACGTGCCCCGCAAGGGCATAGTGATCAACCTGCCAGAGCTGCGTCTCTACTATTTCCCTAAGAATGGCCGTGAGGTGCATGTCTTTCCTGTGGGCATTGGTCGCATCGGTCGTGAAACCCCAGAGATGACCACCAAGATCAAGGCGCGTATTCCTAATCCGAGCTGGACGCCGCCGGCGAGCCTGCGCGCCGAGCATCTGCGTGAGCGCGGCGAGGTATTGCCTCCCGTGGTGCCCGCTGGCCCTGATAACCCGCTGGGTAAGTATGCCATGCAGCTCTCCTATGGCGACGGCAGCTACCTGATCCATGGTACCAACAAGGATTTCGGTATCGGCATGCGAGTCAGTGCCGGTTGTATCAGGCTTAATCCCGATGATATCGAGTGGCTATTCCACCAGGCCAAATATGGCGATAGCGTAAGGGTGATCAATCAAACGGTGAAGATCGCCTCGGAGCCCGATGGTCGTCAGATCATCGAGGTGCACTCGCCGCTGTCAAAGACGGAAGATCAGCCGCGAGAGAAGGTGATCAGCCTGAGCAGCAAGGTAGTGAAGTTTATCAGTCAGGAAAGCGTCGACAACACTAGGGCAAACGATGCCCTGCTGACGCAGAACGGTATCCCTATGGTGATCTCTCATCCACCGCTGACGGCGTCTCAGGATTTAGAGGTAACCCCCTAGGCTAGCTTTTATAGGTTTAGCGTTGAGCGACTCATGCTCACTTATCAAGGCGTCCATTGGGCGCCTTTTTTATGGGCGTTTTTCTAAGGCTAGTGTGGCGCGAGTATCAGCGAGTTTAGGTCAAGAAATAAGAGGGGTGGCCAGGTCTGAATGCTTAAACGATTTGTTTAATACCAATCGTAATAAACAATTGATCATTCTAGCTTGTTAAAACGCTCGATAACTGTATTAGTATTTTTAATTGTAGAATAATTACTTAACCTCAACTCCGGATAATCTAAGTCTCTCAGCACGGCTCTTTTAGCGCCTAACGTCGTTAAAATCAACGCAATAGACCAGCTATTGTCTTATGATTTTGCCTTGTTTTGCATCTAAAATGGCCGCACTGAGTCATGAGATAATATTGCTATTATGCAAATCAAAGAATGATAGCCTTTCTTATCCAGAGTTCAGGTTACTTATCTAAAAATCCTGCTTTGTTCTCAAGCGTTTTTCCTGCGCTATTTCTGATCACATATTTACTGTGAGTGGTATAAAAGACAGTCTCATAAGGCAAGCCATATGACTAGCTCAAAGGATTCACGCAAAGGATTAGCTCAAAGGATTCGCGCAAAGGATTGGCTTAAATGAGTGAGAAAAACTGGGGCTTAGGAGCGTGGGGGGATATTCAGTCTTGGGGAAACGAGTTTGAGGTGATGTCGGGGGAAAATATATCGGCAACACAGGTGTGTTGCCGATACAGACACATTACTTCTTGTAAGAAGAAGCGATGTTGTCGATGCGGTCGTTAGCACGCTTAGCTTCAGCTTGTGCGTCCATCGCAGCAGCTTTTGCATCTTTAACGTCAGCAGCAAGAGCACCTTGCTCAGACTTCAGAGAGCTAACTTCAGCAGATAACTGGTCAACTTTGTTGCCTAGGTTAGCAACGCTTTCTTCTAGAGCAGTAGTGTTTGCGCAACCACCAAGAAGGGCAGTCATTGCTACGCCAGCAATCATCAGTACTTTTTTGTTCATTGGGAAATCCCTTTAAATAAGTTGGATTGAAATGGAGCAGCCGAAAAGTACAACTGCAACTGGTTAATTATGTCATAGCCAATTTATATTGCTATGAATTTTCACCCTAAGGTCGTAATACAATATCTCATGATTGTGCAAAATCAAGCCTGTCGAGGGTTTTTGCTCAAATTTTGGCTTATGATCACTAAAACTTAACGAACACTTAGCTATGGCTTTGCATTTAAGGCGGTTTTTCCCTTGTACTGGGCGATGGCCTCGACCCTTAGCTTCTGTAACTGTGCCTTGATCTCGGCGCCCTTAAAACCCGCCTCTATGATAGGTTTTATCTCGACGTCGCGCGCCAGTTCAAAACAGTGCTGCACATAGGCTCCTTGGGGGTAGGGACTGTCCTCTAAACCCGTGCGTCCCTTGCTGTCTGCTTCACAGGCGAGCAGCAGCTGCGGCAGCCTTTCGGGCTTACGCCAGAGATCGGCCTTGTCGAACAACTTGACTAAGGTCTCGGGTCTCAGCTCGAAGGCGTTATGGATATTCTGATGTTGGTCACTCACCAGGAGTGCCAGATCCCGATAGTCGTTGGGGACACGAAAACGCTCGCACAGGGCGCGGATCAGCGGCAGGCCTTTTTGACCATGGCCGTGATGCTTAGGCAGGTGCTCCTTGGGAGACAGCGCCTTACCCAGGTCGTGTACCAAAGCCGCAAATCGTACCTGTTTGTCCTGGCTGAGTCTGGCCGCCTGTTCTAATACCATGAGCGTATGTATGCCGGTATCTATCTCGGGGTGATACTGCTCGGGTTGGGGGATACCAAACAGCGCCTCGATCTCGGGAAACAGTATGGCTAATCCGCCGGCTTCTCTGAGCACCTCGAAGAATACCTGTGGCGCTTCGGTGGCTAGCGCCTTATCCAGCTCCTGAAACACGCGCTCTGGCGTTAGCGCCTCTAGCTCGCCGCTTGCGGCAATTTTTTGCATCAACGCCATGGTTTCCGGGGCGACCCTGAATCCCTGTGGCTGAAAACGGGCGGCGAAACGGGCGACTCTGAGCACCCGCAGCGGATCTTCTACGAAGGCGTCGGACACATGCCTGAGCAGGCGCCGCTCGATATCCTCTTTGCCGCCATAGGGGTCGAAGATCTGCCCCTGTTCATCCTGGGCGATGGCGTTGATGGTGAGATCGCGCCGCAGCAGATCCTCCTCCAGGGTGACATCCGGCGCGGCGTAGACGCTAAAGCCGCCATAACCTTTACCCGTCTTGCGCTCGGTGCGTGCCAGGGCATACTCTTGTTGCGTCTTGGGGTGGAGAAACACGGGGAAATCTTTGCCGACCTGTCTATAACCCTTGTCGAGCATCTCTTGGGCCGTGGCGCCTACCACCATGTAGTCACGATCTTTTATGGGAATATTGAGTAACTGGTCGCGGACGGCGCCGCCAACTAAATAGATCTTCACGTCTCACCAAGGGATAACTTTATATTTGGCCTAAGCTTATCATGGCAAGTCGTCGGGCCGCATCCTTTCGCCGTGCTGATAGCTGGCTTTAGGCGCGGCTGTGGCGCAATTAAATGGGGGGAAGTTTTGACAACGTCTCCCCTAGGGATTAATTTGAATCGTCATTATTATTTTGGGACTGAGGCGGCATGTACAAGGCGTTTTACGGACTAAGCGATAACCCGTTTTCGATCGCACCCAACCCTCATTATCTGTTCTTGAGCGACAGACATAGAGAGGCGTTGGCACATTTAACCTATGGATTGGGTGAAACCGGTGGTTTTGTCTTGTTAACCGGCGAGGTGGGCACGGGAAAGACCACAGTGTCACGTTGCCTGCTCAAGCAGCTGCCCGAGAATACCGATACCGCCTTCATCCTCAACCCCTCGCTGACCGAACTCGAGCTGCTTGCCACCCTGTGTGACGAGCTGGGCGTACACTATGGTGAGTCGCCGACCCTGAAACAGCTTACGGATCAGCTGAGTCAGTTTTTGCTGACCAACCATGAGAAGGGGCGCAATACCGTCCTTATCATCGACGAGGCGCAGCATCTGCGCGCCGAGGTACTGGAACAGCTCAGGTTATTGACCAACCTAGAGACAGATACCAAGAAGTTGTTGCAGGTGATCCTTATCGGTCAGCCCGAGCTGCAACAGCTGCTCAAGCGTCAGGAGCTAAGACAGCTGGCCCAGCGCATCACCGCTCGTTATCACCTGCTGCCCCTCACTCAGCAGGAGATCGCCCTCTATGTGCAGCACAGGCTGCAGGTGGCAGGCCGTCACGAGCCGCTGTTTCATCGCAGTGCCATCAAGGTGCTACACCAATACAGCGGCGGCATCCCGCGCCTGATTAACCTATTGTGTGAGCGTGCTCTGATGGCGGGTTATGCCCAGTCTAAGGTGCCTATCGACGCCAACATGGTGAGAACCGCTGCCAGCGAAGTCCTGGGGGAAGAGATCAAGCAGCGCAAACTGCTTTGGCCGGCAACCGCAGCAACGCTTATCCTGGCGACCTTTGCCGGTGCCTTCTACTTCTTTAATCTGCAGGGGCAAGGCGGCATAGTACAGGCCAGTGAACCCGCGGGGACGAGTACGCAGCAAGCCGGTCAGAGCCAAAGCCAAAGTAGTTTCACACCGGAGACGCAGACACAAGCCGCCCAGACACAAGTCGGTCAGCGACCTGCTAGTCAGACAAATCGTCAGCAAGCCGAAGAGACCTATGCCAGCCTGAGCGCCGATCAGCAGATATTGCGTCAGGCGATCGCCCAGAGCCGTAACATAGATACCGCCTATGCCAGCATACTGGGTCTGTGGGACAAGGCGCCCTACGTCGGCCTGACCGCCTGTCAGTCGGCCAAGCAGCAGGGACTTGATTGCTTCCAGCAGCAGGGCAACTGGCACTCGCTGGTGCGTCTCAACTATCCAGCCGTGGTCTATCTGCAGGATGCGCGCGGCGAGCCTTTCTATGGCACAGTCGTATCGCGCCAAGGTGAGCAGCTGTTGCTGCAACTGGCGGAGCAACAGCTTTGGGTCGACAGAGACTGGTTTACCCGTCACTTTGCCGGCACCTTCGAGCTCCTATGGCAGGCGCCAAGCTATCAGCCTAAGGAGATAGGCCGAGGCTCGGCTCAGGCGCAGATCCAGTGGCTGGAGAATGCCCTGGCGCAGATCCAGAACAAGCCTGCCCGCCTGGTGCAATATTTCGACGCCGAACTCGAGCAGTCCTTGATGGACTTCCAGCGTCAGCATGGCCTGCGCGCCGATGCCATCGCCGGTAGCCAGACCTTAGTGCAACTCAACCTCTATCTCAGCGATAAGGGGCCAAGATTGCAAGAGGGACTACAGGGGAGAGTGCAAGGCGAGGGGCGTTACTGATGTCAATCCTTCTCGATGCGGTGACCCGTGCAAAACAGCAAGATCAGCAGCTAGACCCTGTGATCACGCCTAGGGCCCAATATGAGGCGATGCAGCCCAAATGGCCTTTGGTGGTCAAGTTGGGGCTGGTGGGCACGGGGCTTGGCGGGGCAATCGCCCTTGCCTGGGTGCTAAGTGGTCAGGGATCTCTCGCCACTCAAGGGCAGGCTGAGTCTTTATCTGCTGGGCAAGCTCAGGCAGTTCAATCCAAGGCTGTTCAGCCAAAGGCCGCCGAACCAAAGGCCATAGAAGCAAAGGCCGTCAAATCAGAGACTACTCAGCCGCTTGTAAGCCAGAGTGCACAGTCAGGCAATGATGCCAGCAATGGGACTGGTATCAAGCTGGCGGGCAAGGTCGCACTGCCCGTGCCGGTGGAACGCCCAAGTCTCAGGGCCGAGGCGAGCAACCCAGCGACTGTCGCGGCGCAGCCAAGGCGCCAGCCGGCCGAGATACAAAGCGTTGCCAGGAATAAGGCGCTAGGCAATGACGATGTGAGCGCTCAAAGCAGCGAGGAGCCGATTATCCTAGGTGCCAACGCCAATCAGCGTGGCCGCGATCTACTCAGCTCTCTAAAGGCCCAGGTGGATGAAGCGGCTGCAGATGTCGGCCTAGAGTCGGCCTATGTGGCAGAGCAGGGCTCGGAGCAGGCATTAGATCAGATGTCGCAGCAGCTCCCGGAGCCTGCTGCCCAGCAGCGCCCCGCGGTGAAGGATACCAGCAAGCTGGTGGCCGCCTTCGAGGCCGCGCTCAAGGAGGTGGAGAAGGAGAACGCCGTCGCCACACCTGTGACCGAGCCTAAGCTAGATCCTATTCCAGTACCCCAAGCGGATGAGCTGCCAAAGTATGGTCAGTTGCCGGCGGGGATCCAGCTACAGGTGCCCGAGTTCAACATTCTGGCCCATGTCTATGCTAACGATCCTAAGAACCGCTGGTTGAATGTGGATGGCGCCGAGTTACAACAGGGTGACATGATTGGCGGTAAGCTCAAGATAGTCGAGATACGCCCAAGAGACGTGGTGTTAGAGGTGGCGGGCACAGAGTTTAAGGTGCCGGCTATCTAGCGAGCATTATGGGCGACTCATGAGCGCTTTGATGATACAAAAAAGGCGATGAATCATTCATCGCCTTTTTCATGTTTGGCTGTCGCCAACACCTCTAGCCGTAAAACTCGTAGGCCAGTAGCAGGGTCAGGCCGTAACCACAGGTATAACACAGCGCCAGCGCAGGTACGTACTTGAGGTAGGTGACGAAGGTGAGCTCTTTCACCTTACTCATGGCGATGATACCCGCCGCGCTACCTATCACCAGCAGCGAGCCACCCACGCCCACCGAGTAGGTGAGTCCTAACCACTCTGGGGTGTTAAGCACAGGTTCTGCTTTGAGCAGCGCCGCGGTCAGGGGGACGTTATCCAGAATCGCCGAGCCGATACCCGTCACGAAGTTAGAGATGTTAGGATCAAACTTGGCATACACATCGGTCAGCAGATGCAGGGTGCCGATCTCTTTCAGCATGCCCACCAGCAGCAGGATCCCTAAGAAGAAGAGCAGGGTATCGAACTCCACCTGACGGATATATTCGAGGATCTGTAGCTCCTCCTTGTTGCTGCGCTGCAGTGTGCCCATCAGGAACATCACCGACAGGCCCGACAGGAAGGTCAGTACAGGCGGAATACCGAAGAAGATATTGAGCACCATGGTCATTATGATGGTGATCAGGAAGATGAGGGCAATAAATACATCCAGCTTGCTGTATTGACGCTTGATGGGGGTGGTGCTCACATGGCCTTCCGCCTTTAGCGAGAAGAGTACCGCCAGCAGCATGACGCTGATCGCCGCCGGGATAAATAGCAGGAGTAGCTGTGAGATATGGACGTGGCCGCCGAGGAAGATCATTAGGGTGGTCACATCGCCGGTGATCAGCGCCACACCGCCCGAGTTTACCGCGAAGATGATGAGTACCGACATGCGGCGCTTCATCTGGCTCTCGAGTTGGAAGGTGGTCAACAAGCCCAGCGAAACCAGGGTCGCGGTCACGTTATCACAGATGGCCGACAGTACCAGGGAGAAGAGGGCCACCTGGATCATCAGCATGCGCACAGAGACCTTCTGGGGAAACAGTTTTTGCACCAGGATCTGAATCATGCCTTTGGCGTTTAGGTAGGCCACGAAGGTCATGGTCGACATCAGGAAGAGCCAGAGCGTTGCGATTTCCAGCAGGTTGTGGTCCAGCTCCTCTGCCACTAGATGCTGGTGGCTGGGATCCCGCGCCGCAACAAATAAGGTGATCCAGGCGATACAGCCGAAAAAGAGGGTGGTTTTAGCCTTATTAATGTGGGTAACTTCTTCAAAAATAATGCTTAATAGCGCTAGCACAGCAAGTGTGATCAGGAAAATGTTGAGCATACATTTGTTCCTACGGCTGATAGTAAATCTCGCTCGGCAGAGTAGAGGCGGTATGATTTACATCAAGGTTTGGTTAAGGTTGTTGTGTTAGGCGGCGATCTGACCATAGGATGAGATAATACGCAAGTGTTACCTTAGTCTAATTTCGCTGGAAAATGCGATCTTGCGCACGCCTAGTCTTTTGAACTAGCGGAATATTTTTTGATTCCTTGGATCTGTGGTGAAAGGTGCTGAATTCTCACCACTCTATGTCTGCAGCTTAGTTTATCCTGCTGATAATCGCTCGTGTTACGATAGTCTCTACTGTCGGCGGCTGATAGGGTGGAATAATTTATTTACGAACGGCAGCTGGCCAGGTTTATCCTGTACAGGCCGCTTGATCTCGGGAGAATTGATGTCGGGAGAATTGATGTCGGGTGAATTGATGTCGGGTGAATTGATGCCGGGTTGATTGGTGTTGGGTGAATTGAGCTTAGGCCTTAATTGAGCATTGCGTGCATCGCCGATAAACGCCGGGTAACAAAAAAGGACGCCTAGGCGTCCTTTTGTCATTGTCTGTCATATCACTCGCGGCGCGAGTTACTTGGCCATACGGGCAAACACACGGTCGGCAGCGGCCAGAGTCTCTTCCAGCTCCTTCTCGCCGTGTGCCATAGATAGGAAGCCTGCTTCATAGGCGCTCGGTGCCAAGTAAACACCTTCGTCCAGCATGCCGTGGTAGAAGGCGCGGAAGGCGTCTGCATCACACTGAGTCACCTGATCGAAGCGGGTAACCTTTTCCAGCTCGGTGAAGAAGAAGCCGAACATGCCGCCCACATAGTTGATGCTTAGTGGAATACCATGCTTGTTGGCCGCGGCCTTGAAGCCTTCGGCGATACGCTTGGTCTTAGCCGCTAGCTCTTCATACAGGCCTTCGGCGCACAGCTCTTCCATCTGTGCCAGACCCGCCGACATGGCGATAGGGTTACCCGACAGGGTGCCCGCCTGATAGACAGGACCGGTAGGAGCGATAAACTGCATTACCTCTTTACGGCCGCCAAAGGCACCGACTGGCATACCGCCGCCGATCACCTTACCCAAGGTAGTCAGGTCAGGGGTAATGCCATAGTGGCCTTGTGCACCACTCTTAGAGACGCGGAAGCCTGTCATTACCTCGTCGATGATCAGCAGGGCGCCATACTGGTCACACAGGGCGCGCAGACCCTCGAGGAAGCCAGGAATAGGCGGAATGCAGTTCATGTTACCGGCAACCGGCTCAAGGATGATACAGGCGATCTCTTCTGGGTACTGCTCGAACAGCGCTTTAACCGACTCCAGCTCGTTATAAACCGCGGTCAGCGTGTGCTTAGCGAAATCTTCAGGGATGCCCGGTGAGCTTGGCTGACCTAGCGTCAGGGCGCCAGAGCCGGCCTTAACCAGCAGGCAGTCGGCGTGGCCGTGGTAGCAGCCTTCAAACTTGAGGATCTTGTCGCGATTGGTAAAGCCGCGTGCCAGACGGATGGCGCTCATGGTGGCTTCGGTACCAGAGCTCACCATGCGAACCTGCTCCATCGAAGGCACCATCTCGATCACCTTCTCGGCCATACGCACCTCAAGTTCGGTTGGCGCGCCGAAAGAGAGACCATTTTCTACCGCATCTAACACGGCCTGGCGGATCTTTGGATGATTATGACCCAAGATCATCGGGCCCCAAGAGCCAACATAGTCGATATAGGCCTTGCCGTCGGCATCATAGATGTAGGCGCCGTCAGCCTTCTCGATGAAACGTGGTGAACCACCGACGCCGTTGAAGGCACGCACGGGTGAGTTTACGCCACCAGGGATAGTTTTCTTAGCCTGCTCAAATAGGGTTTCAGAACGGGTCATTCTAGATCCTTTAAAGTCGTTGCCAGATTAAAAATCGGCTTTTTGTGAATACCAATTTACCGGACATTCGTGTTGTTCCAGCTGGGAATCAACACCTAATGTCAACGCAAACAGCGCCATGCGGATAAGCAATCCGTTGTCTGCCTGTCTGAAGATAGCCAAGTTTGGATGACTGTTGAGGTCGTTGTCCAGCTCGTTGGCCTGCTCTCTAGAATCGCGAGGCAGCGGATGCATGATCACTGTATTCGATTTGCAATGCTGTGTGTAAATATTGTGGTTTAATCGGAACTTACCACGATACTTGTTGGCCTCTTCCTGTGAAGGAAAACGCTCTTCTTGAATACGCGTCAGGTAGAGTATATCAGCCTGATCTAAATTGCCTTCAAGTTGATCTGTTATTGTGATCTTATGCCCAGCATTTTCAATGTCATCGATCACATAGTCTGGCATTGCCAGCTCTTTGGGGGAGATTAGCGTGAAGCTCACATCCTTGTACATGCACAGCAGGCGCGATAGCGAGTGAACTGTGCGGCCAAACTTGAGATCGCCCACCATGGCAATGTGCATGCCGCTGATGGTGCGGCCACCGGCGGCCAGCTCTTTCTGAATGGTGAACAGGTCCAGCAGTGCCTGGGTCGGGTGCTCATTGGGGCCATCGCCACCGTTGATCACAGGCACACGACTGCCTTCGGCAAACTCTCTGACCGAGTAGGCATCGGGATGGCGCATGGCGATCACATCCGAGTAGCTCGACAGCACGCGGGCGGTGTCGTAGAGCGACTCGCCTTTCGACAGCGATGAGGTGCCTATGCCAACGGTTTCGTTGACCTTGCCGCCCAGCAGGTTAAAGGCGCTACCGAAGCTGACCCGGGTGCGGGTGCTGGGTTCGAAAAACAGATTACCCAGAATCGCGCCATCGAGTACCGTGGTACGTTTTTGTCTGAGGGCATAGGGAGTCATTCGCGATGCAACGCTAAAGATCTCTTGTACGGCATCGAGATTGAGTTGGTTTACCGAGAGGATGTGTGAACCTTGAAACTGAGTCATCAGCCTTTATTTCCAATTTCGGGGGGCAAAATGGCCGAAGCAGATGGTCATTTTGCCCTAAGTTATGTAGGGTGGCTGAGGCGACACTATACCAGACATAGCGAGGCGGTGGAATAACTTGCCGAGCATATTTGCGTGTTGGCCCAAGCTTTGCTGGGCCAAGGCTTGCGGCCTAAGCCCTGCGGGCCAAATTGGCCATCAAGCAGGGGCAATTAACTGGCCATCGACCCGCTTGGCAAAGCCTGTTTGTCCATCGTGTGTGGCTTGTTTCTTGTTTGTAACTTATTGAAAATAAATGAGTGTCATAGGCGTGTCGTGCTTATGTCGTGTAGCAGTCGTGCTCAAGTCGCTTAGACGCCGTGGTGGGACAAATCGGCAAGGACTAAGCTGGCATCTCCAATTAAACGAGGTTAAGGAAAACAATGATCATTCGTAAATTACGTCTTCAGCGGGCCTGGTCGCAGGAACAACTAGCGCAGAATTCAGGCCTTAACGTGCGCACCGTACAGCGTATAGAGCGTGGTCAGAAGGCGAGTCTCGAATCATTGAAATCTTTAGCCGCAGTATTTGAGGTGCCACTGGAGGCGCTGCAACAGGAGATGGATATGAATACGACAATGGATAAGCAAACCAAGGACGCAACAGAGGAAAGATTGCAGCCCGTGAGCCATGATGAGCGCGCCGCCATCGAGTATGTCAAAGAGCTGAAAGGCTTCTATAGCAATCTGGCGACCATGGCGATTGTCTTGCCACTGCTTTATCTGCTGAATCTGATGATAAGCCCGGGTTATATGTGGGTCTGGTGGGTCGTGCTGGGCTGGGGCGGCGGGGCCGTGCTGCATGCCATCTCGGTATTCGAGCCCTTTAGCCTGTTTGGCGCGAATTGGGAGAAGCGTCAGATAGAGAAGCGACTCAAGCGCAGGCTGTAATTATTTAGGCCTTTAGCAGGTGCCGCTCAGCCTGGTTGATAAAAGCTGGCGCCTGCTATATCTGCCCCTGGTTGATCTCTTTTTGCAGCATCACCCAGCTGATCACCCCGACCACATTTTCACGCTTGTCCTGATAGATAAACACCTCGCCGCGACGCTCCTTGGACAGAATATCGTACACCTCCTTCAGGGTAGCGGTGTCGACGACGCCTTCGATAGGATGGCGGGTGAGTGTGCTCATCTCCTCGGAGACCTGCAGCTCCAGGTGCAACATCTCCATCTGGCCCTGATTGTTTTGCATCAATACCGAGCGGCCCTCGGCGCGCTTGAGCACCTCCAGCAGCAGCTCGTCGTTGTCTCTTACAATCACGAAGCGCTTGTCCATCACGGCGCGCACCCCCTTCTTCTGCAGGCCGAGCTTGACCGAGGAGACCTTATAGTCTAGCCCCATCAACTCTATCTGCTTGTAGAACAGCGACTTGGTATTGAACGCCTGATGGGCGATCAGAAACGCCGGAATAGTCACGAACATAGACGGCAAGATGATGGCGGCGTTATTGGTCAGCTCCAGCAGGGCGACCAGCGCCGCCAGCGGCGCACTGAGGCAGACCCCCATCATGGCCGTCATGCCTATGATGGTGTAGAGGCCCACATAGGGGGTGATGGTGGGAAACAAGATGGCGCTGACCACTGCCAAGATGGCGCCAATCAGGGCGCCGATGCCAAATAGCGGGCCTATGATGCCCCCGGGAATGCCCAGGCCAATGGCGGCGATGGTGGCGATGATTTTCCCCAGCAACAAGCCGACCAGTAGTGACAGGCTGGGGTGTTCGCTAATGGCGTGGCTAATGGCTAAGTCGCCGCTGCCCAGTGCCTGGGGCAGGAAGAAGCCTATGATGGTGGTGATAAGCCCGGCGAGCAGCAGGCGTAAGATCAGAGGATGTTGCTGCCCCTTGGCGGTGACTTTCAACAGGGTGTGATTAAACAGGGCGGCGATACAACCTAAGGTGATGCCACAGAGTGCCAGCACAGGATATTGCGACAGGGGGATATGACTTACCCCTATCTGGTCATATTCGTGGATATTGCCAAATACCAGCTGGCTGGAGAGGGCGCCGCAGATGGCCGAGAGCATGATGGGGAAGAAGTAATGTACCTTGTATTCCCTCAGTATCACCTCGAACACAAAGATCACCGCAGCCAGGGGGGCGTTGAAGGTGGCCGCGATACCGGCGGCGATGCCGCTGGCGCACATGATGCGCACGCTGTTGTCGGGCAGCTTAAACTTCTCCGCCATCACGCTGGCACTTACCGCGCCCAAGTGAATCGCCGGGCCTTCGCGGCCGACGGAGAAGTTGGTCGCCAGGGCAAACAGCGCCTGGAAAAATTGCCCCGGGGCGGACTGCAGGGGGATCTTGCCGTAGTGCAGCTTCATCCTTTGCATCACATAGGCGATCCCCATGCGTTTGTAGCGCTTAGATCCCAAAATGGCCACAAACCAGATTAAGATCGCCCCTAAAAGTGGCAATAGGACTCGCCAGTCACCTAAGTTGCCAGTAAACTGCCACTCTTGGGTCTGAGTGAGGTGGTTAAGCCACTGCAGCAGAAGTCGAAAGAGGATGATCACGCCAGAGGCCACCAGGGCGAAGGCGAGGGCGAGGCCACAAAGCTGAACGCTGATCTTGGCCTGGGCCAGTTTGTCTTTGAGGTCGGTATTCAGGTATTTCTGGCATTGCTGTATGGCGCTGTTTATTCTGAGCTGCACAGTAACCTTCCGGATCAATCGTTAGTAACGCTTCGCGGGGCGAATGAAAAAATTATCATAAGGGGCTAGTACTTAATGCCAAATTATCATCGCTGGGTCGATCGCATGCAAGTGCTCGAACGAAAAATTAGACCTTCGAGCGTTTATCTGTTTTGTTTAGTGATCGTCGCCTTCTTACTCGGCGTGTTAACCTGGGACCTCTGGTCCGCCAATCATTCTGTGACACAGACGCATTCCACCGCAAAAGAAGCCGAGCTACGCCAGGCGCTCAAGGAGCAGGCCGAGGTATTGGCCTCGCGCAACCTCGAGCTGTCCCTTGAGCGTGAAGCCAACAGCAACATGCAGAAGATGTTTCTCGAGCAGCACCAGAAACAGAAGTCGCTGGACAGAGAACTCGCCTTCTACCGCAGCATCATGGCGCCCGAGCATCAGGCCGATGGCGTCGCCATCCACGGCCTGGAGATGACCCCGGGTCCGCTGGCCAATCAATTTCAGGTCAAGTTAGTGCTCACTCAGCTGCAGAAACGTAAGCAGGCATTGAAGGGTCAAGCCAAGCTCGTCTTTGTCGGCGTGCAGCAGGGTAAGATGGTGAATCTGCCACTGTCGTCGTTAACCGATGCCAAGTTTGCCTTTAGCTTCCGCTATTTCCAGACCCTGGAGGCGCAGATCACCCTGCCGACCGGCTTCGAGCTGTCCCGGGTTGAGACAGAGGTGATAGTGCCCGCCAGCCGTTGGAGCAAGGGCGCCAAGGCGCAGCAGAGCTTTACCGCCCAGGAACTCCTTGCCACACCAGAGCCAGAAAATGAGGTGGGCGCACGCTCCGGCGGCGAGCCCAATGCGATAGAGGAGCCCCATGCGGACGAGGCTTACGCCCCCGCCGAGGAGGGCGAAGGGTCACAGATTTCAACAGAGCCACGACTATTACTTGAACAAAATAGTCAGGTATCGGATAATTCCGCTCAGCAAACCGATGTAAGAGGTAGTAATGACTGAACAAGCTGAAGATACAATGCCAATTCGTTTTACCGACGCGGCAGCAGCCAAGGTAAAAACCTTATTGGAGGAAGAGCAAAACGATGCGCTTAAGTTACGTGTATACGTGACCGGTGGCGGGTGCTCAGGTTTTCAGTATGGCTTTACATTCGATGAGAAGGTCAACGAAGGTGACTTTACCGTTGAGAAACAAGGGGTTCAACTGGTTGTTGATCCTATGAGCCTGCAATACCTGGTAGGCGGTGAAGTGGATTACACCTCTGGACTTGAAGGTTCACGTTTCTTCGTGAAGAACCCCAACGCCACCACCACCTGTGGCTGTGGTGCCAGCTTCTCGGTTTAAGCCTCCCGTAGCGAGAACCGAATGCCGCCGATGAGCGCATAAACAAAAAGCCAGCATAGCTGGCTTTTTTGTGTCATTTTTATACCAAGCGTAACAAAGGATTGATCACTGTAAATACTGTGATTGGTATTAGCCCCATACTGGCTGGCCTATTTCATGATATTCATGCTGTTCTTAATATGGCAGTAGGCCTTCACCTTAGGGGTAAAGGCTATCCACACCTGCACCAACGCGAGCAGTATCAGTACAGTGAACACTAACCAATCGGGCAGCTTGCCCTGCCAATCGCCCAGGTGAAAGGTCGACGGACCGGCCACCAGGTTGTCGGGGTCGTATAAGATCACCGGCAGCAGGCTCACCAGCGCGAGCTGGATAATGGTGTAGCCCCTTAACATATAGAGCCCGGCTTTTTGCCGGCCCAGCACGGCAATCACCATCAGCAGGGTCAGCATGCAAAACAGTACCCCTTGCTTAGCCATCAAGCCGCTGACAGAGGCCAGCGTCAGGAGCAGCAACATCGCGAGCAGGCGCTTAGGCAGCCTGGCCTTTATCGGCTGCTGGTTGGCGGCCTGGGCACTTTCTGCTAGGGCACTTTCAGTTAGGGCGCTTTCTGCTAGGGCACTCTCTGCTTGTGCGTTAGCCGTTTGAGCCGCCTCTACTTGAGCTTCTGCCTGCGCTGTCGTCTCTGTCATCTCAGACGGTGACACCTTGTTCTCTCCCATGATCTTACAGGGCCGATTAGTGACGCTGCTTAGGCGTCAGGCGCTGTTCCAGCTCATAGGGCGGGATCACCACGCCGAGATCTTCCTGTACCGGGAAGACGGCGACAAACAGGTCGTCGTCCTGCATGCCGGGCACCCAGCGTTCCAGCCACTCATCCAGGGAGATGGCCAGTGGGATGCAATCTGCCCAGTCATCAATCGCCCACATCTTGGCGGATTCTTCACAGGGCCACATTGGGATGCAGTCTTCATCTTCGGTGGTCAGCATGACGCAGCCGTCGACATCCTGCAGTGTCCACAGGGTCTTGTTGGCCTTGGCTTGTTCGACGAGGTAGTCGTAACGGGCCTCAGGGGTCATCTGGCTAGCATCTTTTGCACTCTTGGTCATTGCAGTCTCTTCATTAATTTGCGGCAGGGCCGATTGGCGCTCATGATAACATCGCTTGCGCCCCTCGCTAACCGTTTTTTACGCGGGCTAGGGCGCTCTTGCTCAGTTGCCGGGGAACAGGCCGCCGAGTACAGTCTCACGGCTGGCGCCCGTGACCGCAGGCAGGTTACCGGGCAGGCCGAGCTTGTGGCGCATGGCGAGCCAGGCGAAGGCGATGCCCTCTACCCATTGAGGATCTATCCCTAGGCTGGCGGTGGTATGTACCTGATAGCCGGGCAGTAGCTTGGCCAGGCGGCTGAGTAGCTCGGTGTTAAAGGCGCCGCCACCGCAGACATATAGCTCGGCCTTATCGGTGAGCTTGAGGCAGTCGTTAGCGATGCTGTGGCAGGTGAGATCCAGCAGGGTAGATTGAATATCCGCCTCATGCAGATAGCCAAAATCGGCGGTCTGCTGCTCGAGCCAGGCCTGGTTAAACAACTCCCGTCCGGTACTCTTAGGCGCGCTTAATGAGAAATAGGAGTGCGACAGCATCTGCTTGAGCAGTTGCTGGTCTGTCTTGCCGCTGGCCGCCCAGGCGCCGTCCTTGTCGTATGCCTCGCCCTGCACCTGCTTTATCCAGGTGTCGATAAGCGTGTTGCCCGGGCCGTTATCGAAACCGATGACCGCGCTGGCATCGCCTGGCAGATAGGTGATGTTAGAGATGCCTCCTATGTTGAGGATCATCCGCTGATGGCCTGTTCGGGCAAACAGCTCCTGATGGAAGGCAGGCACCAAAGGCGCGCCCTGACCGCCCAGGGCGATATCTTTGCGGCGAAAGTCTGCGATGACGTCTATGCCGGTGAGGGCGGCGATGGTGTTGGGGTCGCCAATCTGCAGGGTAAAGCCCAGCTCCAGGTTAGGCATGTGACGTACCGTCTGGCCGTGGCTGCCGATGGCCATGATCTGGTGTCTGTCTACGCCACTCTTGGCCAGTAGGCCTTCGACGGCCTGGGCAAACAGCTTACCGACGCTGCGATCCAGTATGCCCATACGGTTGATCTCATCTGAGCCCGATTGGCACAGACGCTGCAGTCCGCTCAGCAGATGGCTCGGCAGGGGCTCGGTATGGGTGTCAACCAAGGTGATCTTATCGTCGGTGAAGTCGACCAGTACGGCGTCGACGCCATCCATGCTAGTGCCCGACATCAGGCCGATATAGTAATGTTTGCTCATCTAGGTGTCCTGGGGTCTGTTGACCCAAAAAGAGAGACTCACTGGGAGGCCAATTGCACTTGCTTGTTTTGTTCAAGTTTAGCCATCAATTGCTTACTCAAGGCGAGGAAGCTGGATTTTTCCTTGCGATCTATGGGCAGAGACTGGGGCAGCTTGACCGTGCGCGGATTACGGTGCACGCCGTTAACGATAAACTCGTAATGCAGGTGGGCGCCGGTGACGCGACCGGTAGAGCCCAGGGTGCCGATGATCTGTCCCTGTTTTACCGTCTGTCCCTGCTTGACCTTGCGCTTCTTGAGATGAAGATACTTGGTGGTATAGGTCTCATTATGCTTAATGAAGACATAGTTACCATTGTATTGGTTGTAGCCGGACTTGATCACCCGGCCCTTACCCGCAGCCTTGATGGGGGTGCCGACCGCCGCCACATAGTCCACGCCTCTGTGGGCCTTGACCTGTCCTGTGACTGGGTGGAGGCGACGCGGATTGAAGCTTGAGCTGACATATTTAAAGTCCACCGGTGAGCGCAGGAAGGCCTTACGCATGCTGCGCCCCTCGTCGGAATAGTAGTTGCCGTCCTTATAGCGCACCGCCGTGTAGCGATCGCCCTGGTTGTAGAACTCGGCGGCCAGGATATTGCCGTTACGCAGGAACTCGCCGTCGGCGTATTCCTCTTCAAACAAAATGGCGAAGTTGTCGCCCTGGCGCAGATCCAGGGCAAAGTCGATATCCCAGCCGAAGATGGTGGCCAGCTGCATGATCTGGTTGGGGGTTAAACCCGCGCCGACGCCGGCGTTCCAGAAGTTGCTGCTGATGGTGGCGCTGGCAAACTTGGTGCGGCTTTCCACCGTCTTCTTGATGATCTCTTCGCTGTAGCCCTTGTCATCCTTGCAGATCTTCAGGGTCGAGATGGGGTCTAAGTGGTAGACCACCCGCTTGAGCTGGCCGGCATCGTCTTTGACGATACTGATCTCTTCGCCGGGCAGGATCTTTAACAGGTTCTTCTTGGCCTTGGGCAGCTGGGTGATCTCATACACGTCGCGGGCGCTCAGGCCGGCGCGCTTAAACAGGGCCGCCAGGGTGTCGCCGCTGCGCACGGTAAAGTCTTCGCTGGTCTCGTTTTCCTCGTCTGGCTCGGCGGTCATTGGGGGCGCAGCTACCTGGGTCAGGGCGCTCTCATTTAGGTCGAGGCTAGCGTTAAGGTCGAGGTTGCCGCTCTCTTGGGTATTGCGGGCAATCTCATCGGCGCTGGGCGGCTCGGGCGTACGAAAGGCCAGCGGTACGGGATAGGCGTAGCCCTTGGTCTTGATGTCGTCTGAGTTTTCGATGGACGGGCCGTTACCGGCCTGCTCGCCCAGGCGGATCTTGCCCGACAGTGCCGTCTTGGTGTTGCGCGATGCCTCGGCATCTTCGGAGGGGAGAAATATCACGCCTATGGTGATCATCACTAAGACACTCAATACGATTTGATGCAATCTGGGTAACAGTTTTAAGAGTGTGATGATCTTTCCCATTGACTCCGATACCAATTTCTAACACTTAAGCCGATCCTGTTAGTGTACACTCTTTCATTTGTGCTGGCTAACAAGTAACATTAGTCCCCATTATTTACCTATCGGCTCTTAGGAGTAGCTGCCAAGATGGCTAATTTAGACCAAGCATTAGCAGAAATTAAACGTGGTACCGACGAGATCTTGCTCGAATCGGATCTGCTGGAAAAATTAAAAGAGGGACGTCCTCTGCGCATCAAGTTGGGGGCCGACCCAACCGCGCCGGATATTCATCTTGGCCATACTGTGATCCTCAACAAGCTGCGTGCCTTCCAGGAATTGGGGCATGAGGTGATCTTCCTGATCGGTGACTTCACCGGCATGGTGGGTGACCCGAGCGGTAAAAACAGCACGCGTCCGCCGCTGACCCGCGAGCAGGTCATGGCGAATGCCGAGACCTACAAGGAGCAGGTCTACAAGATTTTGGATCCGGCCAAGACCCGCATCGAGTTCAACTCGAGCTGGCTGGAAGAGCTGGGCGCGGCAGGCATGATACGTCTGGCTTCACAGCAGACGGTTGCGCGCATGATGGAACGTGACGACTTTAAGAAGCGCTACGCCTCGGGTCAGTCGATTGCCATCCATGAATTCATGTACCCGCTGCTGCAGGGCTATGACTCGGTAGCGCTGGAAGCCGACGTTGAGCTTGGCGGTACCGACCAGAAGTTCAACCTGCTGATGGGCCGCGAGCTGCAAAAAGCGGCGGGTCAGAAGCCACAGGCGGTGATCATGATGCCGCTGCTGGAAGGTTTGGACGGCGTGAAGAAGATGTCCAAGTCTGCCCACAACTACATAGGTGTCAGCGAGCCAGCCGGCGAGATGTTCGGCAAGATCATGTCTATCTCAGACGACCTGATGTGGCGCTACTTCGAGCTGCTCTCTTTCCGTCCACTGGAAGAGATAGCTCAGCTCAAGAGCGACGTCGAGAGCGGCACTAACCCGAGAGATGTGAAGATCGCCCTGGCGAAAGAGATCATCGCCCGTTTCCACGACGAGGCGGCTGCCGAGGCGGCGCATCAGGAGTTTATCAATCGCTTCCAGAAGGGTGCCATCCCGGACGATATCCAGGAGATTGAGATTGCTGCCGGCGACGGTATCGGCATCGCCAACGTGCTCAAAGACGCAGGCCTGGTCAGCTCGACCTCTGAGGCGATGCGTATGATTAAGCAAGGCGCCGCTAAGCTTGACGGCGAGAAGATTGAAGACAGCCGTCAGCAACTGAGTGCCGGCCTGACAGGCGTGTTCCAGGTGGGTAAGCGCAAGTTCGCCAAGATCACCCTGGTGTAACGACCTGGCTAACCCCTGGGGGTTAGTGCTTAGATGAAATCGATAAAAAGGCCTGCAGATGCAGGCCTTTTTTATGTTCGCTTGGCGCGAGCAACTTAGCGTTCAGTATAGCGGGCAGAAGGCTGGTGGTAGTGTATTACTGGGTGGCGAGCTGGTCTTGCATGGTCTGATAGTCCATCAGATCTTCATGTTCCTTGACCCTGTGATTGGCCAGATCCAGCTTGACCGTGGTGACCCCAGGGATGGCCAGTTCGATCACCTTACCTGGCTTGCCAAACAGGCTGCCGGGGCCGCGATAGTGATAGTTGCCTATCATCACCACCAGAGAGCCAGAGTTGTACATGTGCTCTATGTTGAAGTCATACTCCAGCACGCCCCTATGGGCACGCTCGAAAAATTCTATGATGTTGCGCCTGCCTGTGTAGGTCTTGCTGGCGGTGCGATCCTTAAACACGCTGTCGCGGTTGTAGAAGGAGGCCAGGGTGCGATAGTCATGATCCGTCAGCGCTTGAATATACTTGATGGCCATCTGCTGCTCGGCAGGCATGTCACCGGGCCCAGCCTGGGCGGCGAGCGGCAACATCATCAGAATGCTAATTAGGAACTGCTTGATCATCTTATGTTTTCTTTAATTCAAACGCCGGAAGTCTTAGGTGCCACTTGATGGCCGCCAGCCGTATGACCAGCGCGCTTATCATGGCGATGGCCAGGGCCACCTTATCGGCCAAGCCCCAGGTGATGGCACAGGTATAGCTTATCCCGCCAAATATCGAGGCGGTCGCATAGATTTCGGTGCGCAATATCATGGGGATCTGGCGACAGAGTACGTCTCGAATAATGCCGCCTCCGACGCCAGTTATCAAGCCCATCACCACGGCAATCATGCCACTGAGGCCAAGATTGAGTGCCTTTTCGGCCCCGATCACGGTAAACAGCGCCAATCCGAAGGCATCGGCCACAGGTAGCGTGTACTGGGGTACCTTCTTGGGCTTGCGAATAAAGATAAGCGCGAGCAGCACGGTAGCCAATATCACTATGATGTAGTTGGGGTCGCGGATCCAAAATACCGGTGTGGTGCCGAGCAGGGCGTCGCGTATGCTGCCGCCGCCGATGGCGGTGACCGAGGCCAGCACTATCACTCCGAACGGGTCCATGCGGTGACGCCCGGCGGCTAGGGCACCGGAGAGGGCGAAAACTGCCGTGCCGCAGAGGTCGAAGAAATAGATCCACTCCTTCATTGATCTAGCTCTTGCAGGTGGTAGTTGAGGGCATCGACCGAGATGCGGATCTCAAGTACAGACAGCACCAGGGAGTAGAGTAGAAGCAGCAGGCTGGAGCCGAAGATGATGGAGCCCGTCTTGTTGAAGCCGACATAGATGAAGATCATACACAGGACGCACAGGGCGAAGCTGGAGACGCCGGCCTCCTGCATGCGGCGGATGATGACGATGCGGCGACGCAGGTTTTGCAGCTGGCCCGAGTGGACCGGCGCACCGTCGGCGCTCAGGCTGCGGATCAGCGCCGCCAGCGAGAAGAATCGGTTGGTATAGGCCAGGAGTAACAGAGAGATAGCCGGAAACAGCAGCGCCGGTGTGGTCAGGGAAATGTGAAGATTCTCAAACAAAGTGTTATGCCTATTATGTCGATATGTTGCCGCCAGAGGGGGAATAATACCAAGCGGTTTTGGCTTGTCTAGTTAAAAGGCGCCGGGCTCGAGACCTAGGGTGTCGATGTGGCGATTAAGCGCGCGCCAGGAGGCGCAGCATGGCCCAGAGGCAGGGGATGAGCAGCACCGAGAGCACCCATATACCCTTGCTCAGGCGCAGCAGTTTCAGCGCCGCCGAGATGGTGTGAGGTGTGGGCTTGGGGCCTGTGCCGATACGGGCAATATCGACTCTCTGACCGGCAAATTTTTGCGGGCCGCCCAGCTCGGTGTCGAGCACTTTTGCTGCGAGGGCGCAGGTGGTCAGATGGTTGTTTATCGGCAGCGGGCTCTTGACGGGTCTCAACATCTGCACCAAGGCGCCTGGGCCACCCTGGATCGCCAGGGTGAAGTTCCAGGCCTGGGTGGGCAACCAGTAGATGAGATAGCTCAGCAGATAGGCGGGGCGGCCGAACTCACGATATTGTGGGTTGAGGGCCGGCCAGGTGTATTCCAGCTGCTTGATCATCCGCGCGCCCAGCACTAGGGGGGCGCCGCCGACGGCGTAGAATAGGATGGTGGCGACCGTGCCATAAATGGAGGTGGTCATCAGCTTCTCTATGGTCGTCTTACTCATGCCGACCTCCGAGAGTTCTCGGGTGTCGCGATAGACCCATTGGCTCAGCAGGCGACGGGCGCGCTGCTTGTCTTGGCGCTCCAGTGCCTGGCCTGTCTCCTCTGCCACCTTGTGAAACTGCTCGTCGCACAAGCAGAGATAGAGAAACAGACACTCGAAGAACCAGGGAAAGGCCGCCAGTTCCAGCAGGAAGCTTAAGATCAGCCAGAAGGGCAGCACGAGCAGCAGCACAGACAGGCTACCGGCCAGGCGCTGCTGACCAGGGGAGCGATCGCTACGCGCCACCTTGGCCGACAGGCTGCGTGCCAGCAGGGAAAACCAGTAGAAGGCCTGATATTCCCGTGGCAGCGGCGCCAGCAGGGCCATGAAGATCGCCACCAACAAGATGGCAGCCCCCTGGTAGAAGGGGCTGTCGAGCAGTAGTTGCTGGATGATATCGTGCATCGGGTCGCTTAGCTCTTCGCTAAATGGCTACTGGGTGAGCGCCTGCGTCTTACAGGTGCTTCAGCAGCGAGATCACCATCAGCGCCGAATGATGGCCCGCCTTCACCAGGTAGCTGTCGAAGTCTACCGGTGAATCGTTGTTGGCGTTGTCAGACAGCGAGCGGATCACCACGAAAGGCACCTTGAACTGGTGACACACCTGCGCGATCGCCGCGCCCTCCATCTCACAGGCCGCCATGGTCGGGAAGTTATTCAGCATCACCTTAGTGCGCTCAGGGTCGCAGATAAAGCTGTCGCCGGTGCAGATAAGCCCCTCGATAGCCTTCACCTCGCCCAGATCCGCTACCGCCTTCTTGGCCGCCTCGACCAGAGTTCTGTCTGGCATGAAGGCCGCCGGTTGCTGCGCCATCTGGCCTATCTCGTAGCCGAAGGCGGTCACATCCACGTCGTGATGACGCACCTCAGAGGAGATGACGATATCGCCGATGGCCAGGCTGTCGACGAAACCGCCTGCCGAGCCCGTGTTGATCACATAATCTGGGGCATATTTCTCAATCAGCAGTGTGGTGGCGACACTGGCGGTGACCTTGCCGATGCCTGAGCGGGTGACGATCACCTCTTTGCCCTCAAGCTGTCCGGCGACAAACTCTATGCCCGCGATGGTCTGGCTCTGGGTGTCTGTCATGGCCGAAGTAAGGTGAGCGACTTCTGGCTCCATGGCGCCGATAATACCAATTTTCATTGAATGCCCTTTATGGTCTAGGTGGATCTGGCCGCGCGAAGGCGCAGCCTGTCTTAGATAATGGGCGCTAATATAGCAATAAAGTGGTTCGGTGGCGAGGTTGCGGATCGCAAGCTCGCAGGCTTGTTGGAAAACAAGTTAGGAAGTTTCTTTGTTGGTGGTCATAGCCATAAATGGACAATCCCTGGCATTGACCCTCACTGTATTTGAATTGCCTGCGGCCATTCGGTTTCGCTAATTGAGCGTTAAACTTACTTTGGTGTTTGAAGGTGGGTTTTATAATCATGAGGTTATGGTTTATCTATTGCCTGCGGCAGGCTCACGTGCAGACACGCCTGTGAGACGCCGTGAATACATTCCCTGTAGGCTCTACCGAAACATCCCTGTTTCGGAAGCTCACCGGCGTATCTACACCCGGTTATCCATCTCTTCGATTAAGCCGTATTTGATAAGCATAGGTATTTGAGTAGGGCGTGAATAGCCAAGGTTTTGTGGAAATGAATTTTGCCTGCTGAAAACCAATACTACATAGTCTTGAATTGCTTGGCAGCAGGTGCAGTGTATGGATGCACCAATTTTTTGGACATTTTCGTGTTAGAACTTTAGTTCCATATTGATGAGTTTCAGATTAATTTTTCTATGTGCTAACGCTTTGCTCACCGGAAAATTGCGAGCGCAGCGAGTGATTTTTCCGAGTGCAGCAACTTGTTATAAGCTGAGCGCATATATGATGTCAGAGAAAGAATTTTGAACTATCCTCCAGTGCCCATTGGGCATAGATCGAACAGATGGATTATTTTCTAAATCTTGGTATATCGCGCGCACTGAAACTTCTTTAAATTTTTGTTGACCTTCAACTTCAAAACACAGCTCCGCTATTACGTGAGTAACGGCAGCAGCTTGGTCATCTATACCCAATAGTTTAAATGAAACCGGTATATGATTACCAAAATCTTGCCGTGCCATACCAGCCTTTTTCCCCTTAGGGGGGGCGGTAAAATCTAAAAGGGCATCAGCGATAAGACCAAACCGCTTATTGCACCAATGATCTAAAAAGGCAGCCACCGCATGTTCAGGTGTATTATCAGGCAGATGGGAAATATTCCCTTCAAATGGCAGGTATGGAATATCCTCAGATACTCTCGGTTTCCATTCTTCAATGGACTTCTTCAAAAGGTTTGTTTCAGAGATTTGCTTAAGTAGCTGTTTCCAGCTCACCTCTTCTTTTGGTTTTGGCTCCTTTTTCCCATCATCAAGCGCTCCAGCCCAGTCTCTCGCCGCAAAGAGAGCAGCCCAGCACTTTGCTGCCACTACTTTGTTATCAAAGGCTAACTCGCGACCATGAAGAATCCCGTTTCTGTATGGAATTGATATAGCGTCTTCATTCGTTTTATTTCTCCCTTTGGTGAGAATTGAAGCTAGTGTTTGAAGGCCTGACTCATGAGCTGCTATGCAATCCCAAGCTGTTAAATCGACGTTCTCAGCAAAAAAACCTACATGCTTCGACACATCGTTTACGAGACCATCCAGCAAGCTCAGCAACAGCGGTACACACGCATGATACCTACCAGCTAAGTAATCCTCTCTAGCCAACTCCGCGAGCCTTACTCTTTTTCTAAAATCACGATTTCCATTAAACCTTAATATTCCCCACTTTAATGTTTCTTCGCCATACGAGTCGGCTAGGAATTGTTCCGCTGGCCCCTTCCCCTCTGCATCATAAATATTTATTGCTTTCCGTATTACCTCCATGTTCATGGACTCATATGCGATCCAGCCTAGATTCGCAAAACGTTCATTGAACTGATCTGGGGCCTCCAATATTTCCGCTTGTTTTTTAATCTTATTGAATTCATTGAAGGCATCTTCCATTCTAGGGAAGATTCTACAAGCAAATGGAAAAGCCTTGTAAAGGGCTTCCAAGCTCTCAAAAGCCGCAAACTGCTTTAACAGTTCTGCACTTGTTGGATTGTCAATGATCTTCTTTGACTTACTCACAATGCTTCCTTGAGCTTATAACGCCGCGACTTAAATTCTGTCTAGTGGAGCGAAGCGGAACGAGGTTTGACCGCTTTGTTGGGAACGTTATTGATATCTGCGCTCTTTATCAATTTTTTCTTGCAACTGATCCATCTGACGCCAAAGCCGAGTCATTTTTTTCTGAGGGCTATCAAAAAATAAATCAAATATCATGCCTACCAGCATTGCGATCCCGAGTATAGCTAGCAACATAGCAAGCATAAAAGGCGCCATTGATATGTATGTACTATGCAAGTCATCATTAAATCTTGGGTATCTAATTCCATCAGCTTCAATGGCTAGCATTGAAGCTGACTCGACTCTCGCATCAGATAAAGTCAATCTCTTTAAATATAGATCTTCTGAATTTGAAATCGCGGTTAGAGTTATACGTACCTCTTCCTCAGGCTCTATATTGCCTAAAGGAATTTTTGCACCTGTTTCCTTTGAAAATTTTTCTAATGGAATGGAAGGTTCAGCTTCAAAAATATTACGCAATCCAGATCGTCTTGGCGTAGACACTTCAACACTTGTATTTTTATATTCGGTAGCATCCGATGGAAGGTATAGGAACACCTCTTTTTGAGTACTTCGACCGGCATTAGAAACTATGATAGATGCCGTCTGTATTTTGTCTGTTTTTGTAGTGTGCGATGCCTCATATAAGAGGTAATTTTCTGGAAAAACAATATTTAAAAAAAATTTTGCTAGTGCAGGAAGAGCAATCGTTAACACCGCAATAATAATTGCTAATTTTTGCCATGTAATTGAGTTTTCTGTGCTCATCAGTGATTATTTTCCTAACGCTTATTAGCGAGAATGTCGCCTATGTAAATCACCATTATTTAATGTACATCGCGACCATTTTTTTAACCATTTGAAATTTATATCAATAATGGCATTGCATAACAAGTAGAAAGTGAGCAGCCCTAAAACGAAACCAGACTTCAATTTGTTTTAAGAAAGGGTGAAACCTTCCGCGTTATCCAAAACGGAAAATGCTGGTTTTTAGAGTATTAAAAATGTCGTTAAATCGAAGAGACGTTAGATATCAGGTGTATCTGCACAAAAGCGAGCCGCAGGCTATAAGTATCAATGAAGGTGTGACCTTCAACACCCCACCAAATACCAAAACTGCCAGAAGCAACAAAAACAAAAAACCGCCTGGTTTTCCCCAGGCAAAAAAAAGCGCTTTAACTCTCACTCAAAGCTAAAGCGCCAATCACAAGCCAAATTGTCAAGCCCAGTAACCTAACCGAGCCGTTCCAGGTTTAAGCCTCGAAGCTGTTTAATATCCCGAGCGCCGCGTCGCGGCCCTCGGCGATGGCGGTGACCACAAGATCCGAGCCGCGCACCATGTCGCCACCGGCGAACACCTTAGGGTTAGAGGTCTGGAAGGGGTTGTCTGCAACCTTAGGTGCCACCACTCGGCCCCACTTATCCAGCTCAATGCCATAGTCGCCGAACCACTTGGCGGGGCTCGGCTGGAAGCCGAAGGCGATGATGATGGCATCGGCCTCTATCAGCTGCTCGCTGCCTGCAATCGGTTCGGGGCGACGGCGACCCGAGTCGTCAGGCTCGCCCAGAGCGGTCTCGACACACTCGATGCCGTTTACCACGCCGTCGGTCGTCTTGATCGCTGTAGGCTGGCGGTTAAACAGGAAGTTGACGCCCTCTTCACGGGCATTTTGCACCTCACGGCGCGAACCCGGCATGTTCTCTTCGTCACGGCGATAGACACAGGTGACCTCGCTGGCGCCCTGTCTGACGGCGGTGCGTACACAGTCCATGGCGGTGTCGCCACCACCCAGTACCACCACCTTCTGGCCGGCGAGGCTCAGGTAAGGGGTCTCAGCATCTGTGGTGCCCATGACGTTGTGGGTGTTGCCGATGAGGTAGGGCAGGGCCTGGTAGACGCCCTTGGCATCTTCGTTGTCCAATCCGGCCTTCATCGGGGTGTAGGTGCCCATGCCGAGGAAGACGGCGTCGTACTCTTGCAGCAGGGTGTTGAAGTCGATATCTTCACCTACGGTAACGCCGAGCCTGAACTCTATCCCCATGCCTTCCATGACGGTGCGGCGGATCTCCATGACAGACTTGTCCAGCTTGAAGGCGGGAATGCCATAGGTGAGCAGGCCGCCAATTTGCGGGTGTTTATCGAACACCACCGCCTTGACGCCGTTGCGGGCGAGGATGTCGGCGCAGCCAAGGCCGGCCGGCCCCGCGCCTATGATGGCCACGCGCTCCTGACGCTTGACCACCTTGCTCATGTCCGGACGCCAGCCCTGGGCGATAGCGGTGTCGGTAATGTATTTTTCCACGTTGCCTATGGTGACTGCGCCAAACTCGTCGTTGAGGGTACAGGCGCCTTCACACAATCTGTCCTGGGGACAGACACGGCCGCAGATCTCCGGCAGCGTGTTGGTCTCATGCACCAGCTCTGCGGCCTCCAGTATGCGTCCCTGTTTGGCCAGTTTCAGCCAGTTGGGGATGTAGTTGTGCAGCGGGCACTTCCACTCGCAGTAGGGGTTACCGCAGTCGAGGCAGCGGTCTGCCTGCTCGTTGACCTGAGGCTGGGCAAAGGGCTGATAGATCTCGATAAATTGCGTGGCGCGCTGCTTGGCGTCGTGCTTGGTCGGATCCTTACGGCCTACTTCGATAAATTGAAAATCGTTACTCATGGCCATTACCCCGCTACCACTGCTAATGCAGGTTCAGTTTGTTCCAGACGCAGGAGATCATCGAGCGCCACATTCTTAGGTTTGACCAACACGAAACAATCGATCCAGTTTTCAAAGTCGTTCAACAACATCTTGGCGTGCTCGCTGCCGGTCTCAGCCACATGCTCCTCGATAAGCCCCTTGAGGTGCTGTTGCTGTATCGGCGCGGTCACCTTCTGCATATCCACCATCTCGGTATTGAGGCGGCGGTTGAAGTGACCGAAGCGGTCGAACACATAGGCGAAGCCGCCCGTCATGCCCGCACCGAAGTTCACCCCTGTCTTACCCAGCACCACCACGATACCGCCAGTCATGTACTCACAGCCGTTATCGCCCAGGCCTTCGACTACGGCGATGGCGCCCGAGTTACGCACGGCGAAACGCTCGCCCGCCTGACCCGCGGCAAACAGCTTACCGCCGCTGGCGCCGTAGAGGCAGGTGTTGCCCAGGATGACGCTCTTCTCGCTCTGGAACATGCTGCCCACTGGCGGATAGAGGGTGATCTTGCCGCCCGACATGCCTTTACCCACATAGTCGTTGGCGTCGCCGCAGAGATCCAGCGACAGGCCAGGGCTGTTCCACACACCGAAGCTCTGTCCGGCGCTGCCGTTGAACTTGAGCTGTATCGGCGCCTTGGCGCCCTGACGGCCCACCTTGGTAGCAATATAGCCAGAGAGGGCGGCGCCTACCGAGCGGTCTGTGTTGTTAATATCGAAGCGCGCGGTCAGTGGCTCACCCGCATCCACCGCCGCCTGACAATGGCCGAGAATCTTCTGGTTAAGCTCGCCCTTGTCGTCGGTTGGGTTGGTCTCGCGCCAGGTGAGGGCGCAGCCTTGCGGCACTTCTGGCTTGTAGAGAATGGCCGACAGATCCAGCTGTTGCTGCTTGTCTGTGGCGCCTTCGAGCACCGCGAGCCAGTCGCTGCGACCCACGAGCTGTTCAAACTCGGTGACGCCGAGGGCGGCCATCCACTCGCGGATCTCGCGGGCCATAAACTCGAAGTAGGTCATCACACGCTCGGGCAGGCCGTGGTAGTGATTGTCCCTCAGTTGCTTGTTCTGGGTCGCCACGCCTGTGGCGCAGTTGTTCAGGTGGCAGATACGCAGGTACTTACAGCCTAGGGCGATCATGGGCACGGTACCGAAACCGAAGCTCTCGGCGCCCAGCAGGGCCGCCTTGATCACGTCTGTACCCGTCTTGAGGCCACCGTCCACCTGCAGGCGGATCTTGTGGCGCAGGCCGTTGGCCACCAGTGACTGATGCACCTCGGCCAGACCTAGCTCCCAGGGGCTACCGGCATATTTCACCGAGGTGATCGGGCTGGCGCCCGTACCGCCGTCGTAGCCCGAGATGGTGATCATGTCGGCGTAGGCCTTGGCGACGCCTGTGGCGATGGTGCCGACGCCGGGCTCAGATACCAGCTTGACCGAGATCATCGCACTTGGGTTGATCTGCTTGAGGTCGAAGATCAGCTGAGCCAGGTCTTCGATAGAGTAGATATCATGGTGCGGCGGCGGTGAGATCAGGGTGATGCCGGGGCGCGCGTTACGCAGCGCGGCGATCTCCACACTCACCTTGTCGCCGGGCAGCTGACCGCCTTCGCCGGGCTTGGCACCCTGGGCGACCTTGATCTGTAGCACCTCGGCATTCACCAGGTAGTGCGCGGTGACGCCGAAGCGGCCCGAGGCGATCTGCTTGATGGCCGAGTTACGCTCCGAGTTGAAGCGGCGCGGATCTTCCCCGCCTTCGCCCGAGTTAGAACGTCCGCCGAGGCGGTTCATGGCCACGGCCAATGCCTCGTGGGCCTCAGGGCTGAGTGCGCCGATACTCATGGCGGCGCTGTCAAATCTTGGGTAGAGGGTTGAGGCGTCTTCGACCTTATTTAGCTCGACTGCCTGCTGGTCGCCCTTGACGGTGAAGAGATCCCTCAGGGTCGCCACAGGTCTGTCGTCCACCAACTCGGTGAAGTGCTTGTAGACGCCATAGTCCTGGTCGCGCAGGCTCTGCTGCAGGGTGTTGACCACATCCGGGTTGAAGCAGTGGTACTCGCCGCCTTCGACATATTTCAGCAGGCCGCCCTGAGGCAGCGGCTGGTGGGCCTGGAAGGCAAGCTTCTGCAACGCCTGTTGATCTTTCTCCAGCAGGGCAAAGTTTGCCCCCTCGATGCGGCTAACCACGCCATTGAAGCAGAGTTCGACCACGTCAGATGAGAGGCCGATGGCTTCGAACTGCTGGCTACAGCGGTAGGAGGCGACGGTGCTGATCCCCATCTTGGACATGATCTTACGCAGCCCCTTGTCGATCCCCTGGCGGAAGTTGAGCATCAGCTGCTGAGTCTCTCGCACGCCGTGGCGGCTGGCCAGCGCCGAGATGCTCTCGTAGGCCAGGTAAGGGTAGATAGCGGTGGCGCCAAAGCCGAGCAGCACAGCGAAGTGGTGCGGGTCTCTGGCCGAGGCGGTCTCGACTATGATGTTGGTGTCGCATCTCAGGCTCTTGTCGACCAGGACGCGCTGCACGGCGCCCACGGCCATGGCGGCGGGAATCACCTGCTTGTGCTTGTCGGTCGCCCTGTCTGAGAGGATAAGCAGGGTAGTGCCGGTGCGGGCCAGACGTTCGGCCTCGTCGCACACGCGGCGAATTGCCGCTTCCAGCCCTTCGCTGAGGTCATAATTGAGATCCACAGTGTTGGCGCGGTAGTAGGTCGAATCCAGCGCCAGCAGCTGGTTGAAATCGCTATAGAGCAGGATGGGCGAGTTAAACATCACCCGGTAGGCGTGGCCTGTGGTCTCGTTAAACAGGTTCTGCTCGCGGCCGACGCAGGTCGCCAGCGACATCACATGCTTCTCACGCAGCGGATCGATAGGCGGGTTGGTCACCTGGGCGAACTTCTGACGGAAGTAGTCGTACAGGGTGCGGGACTTCTTCGACAGTACGGCCATAGGCGTATCGTCGCCCATGGAGCCCGTGGCTTCCTCGCCTTTCTCGGCCAGCACCCAGATCACCTGTTCCAGCTCCTCGCGGGAGTAGCCAAACTGCTTCTGGTATTGCAGCAGGGTGTCGGCAGTAAATTCACATACGCCCTGGGCCTCGCTCGGCATCTGCTCGGCGGGGATCAGGGTATGACTGTTCTTGGCCATCCACTCCTTGTAGGGGTGACGACGCTTAAGATCGTTATCGATCTCAAACGAGGAGTAGAGCTGACCGTTGAGGGTGTCGAGCACCAATAGCTCACCGGGGCCGACACGACCCTTCTCGACCACCTCGTCCGGGGCATAGTCCCAGATGCCGATCTCTGAGGCCAGGGTCAGGATGCGGTCTTTGGTGATCACATAGCGTGACGGACGCAGGCCGTTACGGTCGACGGCGCAGGCCACGTGACGGCCGTTGGTCATGACGATGCCAGCCGGGCCGTCCCAGGGTTCCATGTGCATGGAGTTGAAGTCGTAGAAGGCCTTTAGCTCGTCGTCCATCTCCGGGTTACTCTGCCACGCGGGTGGAATGAGCAGACGCATGGCGCGGTAGAGATCCATGCCGCCGGCGAGCAGCATCTCTAGCATGTTATCGAGCGAAGAGGAGTCTGAGCCACTCTCGTTGACGAAGGGGGCTGCCTGCTGCAGGTCTGGCAGCAGGGGCGCATTAAACTTGTAGGCGCGGGCACGGGCCCATTGACGGTTACCCGTGATGGTGTTGATCTCACCGTTATGGGCGAGATAACGGAACGGCTGCGCCAGCGGCCATTTGGGCGAAGTGTTGGTTGAGAAGCGCTGGTGGAACAGACAGATAGCGCTTTGCAGTCGTATGTCGGCCAGATCCGGATAGAAGGCGGGTAGATCGGCGGGCATCATTAAGCCCTTGTAGACGATCACCTGGCCGGAGAGGCTGGCGACATAGAAGTCTTTGCAGTCAGTCATCTGCTGCTCGAGACGGCGACGCGCCATATAGAGGCGACGCTCGAGATCTTTTTCACGCCAGCCAATGGGCGAGTTGATCAGCACCTGCCAGATCTTAGGCTGGCTGGCCTGACCTATGGGGCCGAGTACCTCGGAGTTGACCGGGACTTCGCGCCAACCGGCGACACTCAGGGTCTCTTTTTCAAGCTCTCGCTCCAGGGTGCGCTTGGTGTGGTCTGCCTTGGCCTCATCTTGGCTTAAGAACAGCATGCCCACGGCAAACTTACGGCTCAGGTGCCAGTCGTTCTCACTGGCCACGGCTTCGAAGAATTTAATGGGGAGTTGCATAAGTAGGCCACAACCATCGCCGGTACGACCGTCGGCGGCAATACCACCACGGTGTTTCATGCGATCCAGGCCATGAATGGCTGTGCGTACAATTCTATGGCTGGCTTCGCCATCCATTTGGGCGATTAAGCCAAAACCACAGTTATCCCGTTCAAAACTGGGGTGATACAAGCTCATATAAAAACTCCCTAATACTAACCAATACATCGTCGGGGAAATTCAAGCGATTGATGTGCACCCGAACCATTCAAATTAACTTTTGCCTAGTAAAAGGTCAATTCAAATTTGTGCATAAAGTATGACTAGGGGAGGGCGTTTAATACGGTTTATATTTTAACCTTACGTTAACGTCAACTGTGAAAGTCGACGTATAACATTATGAATAAAAAGAATTTTGGATGTGACCTCGAGTCTTTTTTACTAAAATGTAACAAAAAGGATTATTGTCTTTTAATCTAAAAAAGTGATTTTTATTGCATATACAGTGAATGATTTAACAAATCTTAGACCAATGTATTAGCCAATACTGTGCTGTATCGCTAAGTTTGCGTCTGCTTTGTGACTTATGGACGTCGAGAAAGGGACGAAAAATTGATGTAGCACCAAGAATGGCGCTAGCAAGCCAGTTACAATCGCCGCCCTTTTATCGATCGAGAGAATACCCCGTGGGACTGGATAGTCACGTCAATACCTTTGGTCTGCATTGCAAGCATAAGTATGGTCAGCGGCTCAAGAAGTTGACCCTGGACGCCAAGTTTACCTGCCCCAATCGTGACGGCAGCCTGGGGCGTGGCGGCTGCACCTTCTGTAATGTGGCCTCGTTCAGCCATGAGCACGGCACGGTAGACAGCATCGCCGTGCAGCTGGCCAATGGCCGCGAGCGTGCTCAGGGAAAATCCACTAAGTTCATCGCCTATTTTCAGGCCTATACCAGCACCTATGATGAGTACCGCCTGCTCAAGCAGCGCTATGATGAGGCGGTGGCCGACAGTGATATCGTCGGCCTGTGTGTCGGCACGCGTCCCGACTGTGTCAGCGATGAAGTGATCGACTTGCTGGCGAGTTACCAGTCCCGTGGCCTGGAGGTCTGGCTGGAACTTGGCCTGCAAAGCGCCAATCTTGAGACCCTCAAACGGATCAATCGTGGTCATGGTTTTGAGGAGTATAAGGATACTGTGATTCGGGCGAGACAGGCGGGACTCAAGGTGTGTACCCACCTTATTTTGGGGCTGCCCGGTGAGACACATGAAGACTTTTTGGCCAGCCACAGGGCGGTGCTCGATGTCGGGGTCGATGGGCTCAAAATTCATCCACTGCATATCGTCGAGGGGAGCACCATGGCCAAGGCCTGGCGGGTCGGACGCATGACCCTTCTGTCTCAGCAGGCCTACGCCGAGAGTGTCGGCGAGCTGATCCGGCTAACGCCTAAAGAGGTGATATTTCATCGTGTTACCGCCTATGCCAAGAAACCTATGTTGTTGGCCCCCGACTGGTGTGCCTTTCGCTGGGAGGGGCTGGTGGCCATCGTCAAGAACCTGGAGCGCCTCGGCGGACAGGGTCATTATTTGACCGATTCGGCAGGTGATCAAATGTCGATTTAGGGGCAAAAAACGTGAAGAATTGAGCAATTAATTTAACGCATGGTTAATGGAAGGTTAAATAAGGAGGTATTTAACTTGCATATGCTTCAATTAGTTGCGCCCGCCATTCTAGGCGCTATTATGGGGTGAATTTTATTCTTGTCCCGTCAGCTTTTTTCGAGAGGTGCCTTAAGATGGCAACAGCCGAGTTAGAATCAATATTGGATCTCAACACACTTGAGCAGTACTGCAGCGCTATCGGTGCAGGCACTCTGCTAAAGAGTGTCGTCTTGTTTGAACAGTTGATGCCTGAGTATGTTGGCAACCTGGTCAACGCTAAAGAAGCACAAGACAAAGATACCTTATGTTCTGAGGCGCACAAATTCAAAGGCGCTGCCGGTTCTGTGGGACTGAAGCGCATCCAGCAGTATGCCCAGTTGCTGCAACATGGCGAGGCGGCCGAGTGGCCTGCGGAGCACGCCAACTGGCTACAGGTGATCGTGGACAATGCCAGCAAAGATCTGGCCGAGCTGAAGGCTTACCTGGAATCTAAGGCCTAATAGGCCAAAGCCTGTAAACCAAGGCCGATAAACCAAGGCCTGCCAAGTTTAATAGCGCCCTCGATGAGAGATCATCGGGGGCGTTTTTGTATGCGCACTATTTGCTCGCTTTTGGGCAGCGCCTCACACTTCTGGCATAAGAGAGGGTTAATCCTAGGGCGGCTTGTGCTAGAGTTAGATTGAGTAATTGAATGTAAATGGAAGTTGGTAATCGATTTTATGAAACATCTGCCGAGCCTGAAAAACCTTTACTATCTGGTCAATCTCTATCAGGAACAGAATTTTAATCGCGCGGCCAAGTTGTGCCACGTGAGCCAGTCGACCCTGTCGAGCGGGATTCAAAACCTGGAGGAACAGCTGGGTCATCAGCTGATCGAGCGTGATCACAAGTCCTTCATCTTCACCGCCATCGGCGAGGAGGTGGTACAGCGCTCGCGCAAGTTGCTGACCGATGTCGACGATCTGGTGGAGCTGGTTAAGCATCAGGGCCAGCCTATGACGGGGGATATTCGCCTGGGCTGTATTCCCACCATTGCGCCGTTTCTGCTGAGCCGGGTGGTGAAACTCTGTCAGCAGGAATACCCCGAACTGACGTTGTTTCTGAAGGAAGATACCACTGAGCGATTGCTGGATGCGCTGGGCAAGGGCGAGCTGGATCTCTTGCTCCTGGCCCTGCCGGCCGACACCAGTGGCTATCACAGCATGAAGGTGGGAATCGATCCCTTTAAGCTGGTGATGCACAAGGAGCTCAGCAGCGAGGTGCGCCAGCCTATCGATTACAAGGCCCTGCCCGATGAGAGCATCTTCCTGTTGCAGTCGGAGCACTGTATTACCGGCCATGCCATCAGCGCCTGCCGTCTGGCCGACAGCGATAAGATCAATCCGTTCGCGGCGACGAGTCTGCACACCCTGGTGCAGATGGTGAACAGTAAGTTGGGGACGACTTTCTTACCGCAGATGGCGATCGATGCGGGGATCCTTAACGATACCGAGCTGACGGCCTTAACGCCGCCGGGTGAGGCACCTTACCGGGATATCGGCCTGGTCTGGCGTCAGACATCCAGCCGTATCATGACCTTCAGAACCTTAGGCAAGGCGATTCAAAGCTTGTTGGAGCAGGGGCAAGGCTAACTAAAGTTAGCTGTTGTTGCCTTTAGGGGAAACGCCATAAACCTCGATAGAGTGTTGTTTCCCCTTGAGCTTTATCGGACCGAGATTGGTAAAGTCGTAATGGCTGTCACTAGTGTCGATCAGCGACTGCAAGGAGCCTGAGATCAACATCCGCTGTCCGAGCGGGTTACACTGATCTTGGAGTCTCGCCAGGGTGTTGAGCACGTCGCTGAAGAAGCTGATCTCTTGTTTCTGCACCCCTACCACAGCCGCAACTACCTGTCCGCAGTGGGCCGCCGCCTTGAACTTAGGCACAAAGCCATACTGCTCTTCGAAGTACTTACGCTGCCAGTTTAGCTGCTGGCTAAATTCATAATAAATATTGAAGCTGCGATCTTCTATGATGCCGTTTTCCAGCGGCCAGTGGATCAGCACGGCGTCGCCCATGTAGCGGTAGATCTCGGCGTCGTTGTTGACCACAGTATCCGATAGTAGGCTGAAGCAGTCCTGGATCAGGCGGCTGAAGCGATAGTCGCCGAGGGATTCTGCGTGGGTGGTCGAGGCGACCATGTCCAGATAGAGAAACAGGCGCTGCTCATATCTGGGTCTGTGGTATTTGCCCAGGCCGATATTAAACAGAATACGTGGGCCGACTAACAGGGCCATCTGTTCGATGAAGGCCAGGCCGACACGCACCACCACTAGGTAGATGATCAGGGCCTGGAATGAGGGACTGTAGAGAATATGGGCGGTCAACATCTGCCTGAGTGTCGACATATGATTCTCTATGGCCCACATGTTGAGGAACTGGGTCATGTAAGCAAGTGTGGTCGCGCCCAGCAGCAGGAAGAGTCCCTTGAAGATCACCGAAAAGAGATAGGGCAGGCGGTTGATGGCGCTAAAGTCGGCGATCAGGTTCGACATCCAGTGCAGGCTACCAAAGATGAACCCCATATAGATTGCCAGGGTCGCGAGATCGGCAGTGCCTACCGCCCATTGGGGCAGCTCTGGTGTTTGCGCATAGCGGAAAAACACAAAGGCCGCCATGGCAATAGCCCAAGCGAAAATGGCAAATATGAGCTTCTTTGCTTGAATGCGTGCTCTCACGGTGACAGAAAATTCCTAAATGCTGCACAAATCTCAGGATGCGCTAGTGTATAGAAAACACCCCTACTATTTCCAGTGATATTTGTGATCTAAGTCAAATGAAGTCTAGATGTGCCAAAAAAGCGACAAATTTATGTTGAACACTTGTTAAGTGACCGTGGTGATTGTTTTTTTCTTGTGGGATGCTGACAGAAAAAACTCTAGTTTGTCGATTATCTAAAAGTCTAAAGTGTGAGAAATAACCCTTAGCTCTCACTCCTTTTAACTAGAAGAGAGATAGCGGCTCAGGATCTGCTGAGTGAAGGGGATCTTGAGATAGAAACCTCTGGGATTGGTGAGCTTGATCTGGCCATCTTGGGATATGCTCTGGGTCAGCGCACGGCTGTTGGCGCCCTTGGGCCTGAGCTGCAATACCTCGCCGTGACGGGCGGTGATCTGCTCGACCTTGCCTAGGGCGATGAGCTCCATGATCTCTTCCCAATCCTGGCGTATCTGTGCCATCTCACTTTCGCTCGGCGTCCAGAGAATAGGAAAGCCGATGCGCCGCTCGCCGATTGGCTTGTGGCGAATACCTTCCACCGGGATCCACAACACTCGCTGCAGCTTATGGTACACCAGACTCTCTTGCCACCTGAGTCCATTGATATTCATCAGGGGGGCGACGGTGACATAGGTGGTCTCGAGTGGCTTACCCGACTCATCCACGGGAATGGTCTTCAGCTCGACGCCCAGATGAAGAAAGTCCTGCTCCGGCTTAGAGCCAGCGGTGGCGCCCAGTTCGAGTTCGATCAGCTGACCTATCCAGCCCTTGTCCCGTTTGAGGTTATTAGGCACGGCGACACCGTGGAGTTCGGCCAGTTGGCCCAGGGTGAGACCTGCCATCTCTTGGGCTCGGTGCATCAACTCATCGATGGATTCGGGGGGGAGAATTTGACTCTTCATGGAGGGGATTTTACCCGAGTTATGCACTTAATCAATCGAGGTTAAAAATTGTGCGATCTTTTTATGGTGGAGAGATCTTCGAGTATTTTTATATTAAGTGTATGAAAAAATGTGTTTTTACTCTCATATTCATCTATTCGATTCGCCAGTTATTTAAGTTACTCTGTGATTTCCCCACCCTTTCCAACACAGTTATCCACAGATTTATTGGATAACTGGATAAGTCTGTCACGGGACAGAATAGAAAAACCCTTGTCAAGGGGATTTTGATGACATTTTTCCGCGGTAGGGGTCGATAAAACTATTTATCTGTGAATAACCTTTGGGGAGTTTATCCGGGTTTTCTGTTGACATCCGCTTTGGCCGTTTTTTGTGCGATCTCTCGGTGTGAACAAATGGTCTTACCGTGTGAACAATTAATTTTCATTAAAATACATATGCTTGCTGGTTAAATTTAGGCTGGTATTTACCAGGCATTCGATCCGTGATTTGGCCCAATTGACAATTTTAACTGAGTTTCAAACAGAGATATCCACAGATTTTGTGGATATCCTCAGTTTGAAGTGCCGGTCTCTGTTGATAAAAATAAAAATTTTAGTTTTTTATCCAAGCAATATCTGTTAATGGGGAATTGCCGCCGACGCCGCTTTGTGAAACAATCGATTCATTAGAATATTTCATTTTGGAGTCCATGTGATTGATAGTGACGGCTTTCGTGCAAATGTAGGCATCATTATCTGTAATCGCTTTGGGCAGGTGATGTGGGCCAGACGATTTGGTCAACATTCCTGGCAATTTCCGCAAGGTGGTGTGGATGAAGGCGAAAGCGCCGAGCAAGCCATGTATCGGGAGTTGTATGAAGAAGTTGGGTTAAGGCCTGAGCATGTGCAAATTTTAACCTCAACTCGTTCCTGGTTGCGTTATAGATTACCAAAACGGTTAATTAGGCAAGACAGTAAACCCTTATGTATCGGACAGAAACAGAAGTGGTTTTTATTACAATTGAAGAGTCAGGAGTCTGCCATCAATCTGGCGGCGAGCGGCCACCCGGAGTTTGATGACTGGCGTTGGGTCAGTTACTGGTATCCGGTCAGACAGGTGGTATCCTTTAAAAGAGACGTGTACCGCAAGGTGATGAAAGAGTTTGCGCCGACGGCATTGCCGTTTCAGGCCCAGGAAAGCGGCCACAGTGGCAGAAGAAGAGGTCGCCGCCGATAGGATAAGGCGATAAGTATCAGAGGAGAGATAGGCTGTGTTAAAGACGCTCAGAGACATTACTCAGGCCGTAGCCGCAGCCGACGATCTTCAATCTGCCCTATCTTTGCTTGTCAGCCAGACCAAGTCGGCAATGGAAACCCAGTGTTGCTCCATCTATATCTTAGAAGAGCAGGAGCTGGTGCTGTCGGCCACCGACGGTCTCGATCCCAGAGCCGTGGGCAAGGTCAAGATGCCCATGAGCCAGGGCCTGGTTGGCCTAGTGGCCGAACGCGAAGAGCCGGTCAACCTGGCCGATGCCCAACAACACCCCAGATTTAAGCTATTTACCGAAGTCGACGAGGAAGATTTCCGTGCCTTTCTCGCCGTGCCCATTATCTATCAGAAATTAATCCTAGGCGTGCTGGTGGTGCAGCAGGCCGACGCGCGCCAGTTTAGTGAGGCCGAAGAGGCCTTCCTGATGACCCTCGCGGCTCAGTTGGCGGTTGCGGTGCGTGAGCAGCGAAAGAAGGCCGAGGTCAAATCGACGCCCAATAAGTGTGTCTACACGGGTACCTCGGCGGCCAGCGGCGTGGTGATCGCCCATGCCATGGTGTTGGGTGGCGAGATCCCCCTGGAGCAACAGGGACGTCGCACTCAAGAGGTAGATGACGAGCTGCTCGCCCTGAGTCAGGCCTTGGAGGCCTGTCGCAATACCCTGAGCGCCCTGTCTCAGCGCTTCGATGGCGAGAATGAGAAAGAGGTGCAATCTATCTTCTCCGCCTTGCAGCTGCTGCTGGACGACACCAGCCTGGGCGGTGAATATGTGCGGGAGATCCAGGCGGGCTGGACGGCTATCTCGGCGGTGAGCCGGGTGTCTCTGCGTTACATAGATCATTTCCAGCAGATGCAAGACCCCTATATGCAGGAGCGGGCCACGGATATTCGCGATCTGGGGCAGAGGGTGCTGCGCGAACTGATCGAGCCGCAGAAGATGCAGCTGGAGCTGGATGTGCCTGTGATCCTGGTGACCAAGGAAGCTACGGCGACCATGTTGGCGGAGTTTCCCCAGCACAAATTAGTCGGCATAGTCACAGAGCTGGGCGGGGTGAACTCCCACGCGGCCATTCTGGCCCGGGCCTTCGGTGTGCCCGCGGTAATAGGCGTCGAGGGGATCCTCAACGCGGGCATCGACGGTAAGCAGCTTATTTTGAATGCCAATCGTGGGCAGGTGCTGATCTCGCCCACACCGACCCTGATAGGCGAGTATCGCAGCCTGATCTCGGCGGAGAAGGCGCTGCAGAAACGCTATGCCGAAGAGCTTTCTAAGCCTGCGACCACCCTGGATGATAGGCGTATTCATCTCTACCTTAATGCTGGGCTGTTAAGCAGCCTGGCCTCTGAGATCGCCGAAGGCGCCGACGGCGTAGGCCTGTATCGTACCGAGATCCCCTTCATGTTGCAGACTCGCTTCCCCAGTGAGGCCGAGCAGGTGGAGGTCTATCGTCAGGTGCTGGACGCGGCGCTCGGTCGCCCCGTGGTGATGCGCACCCTGGATGTGGGGGGCGACAAGCCACTGTCCTATCTGCCTATCATAGAGGAGAATCCCTTCCTTGGTTGGCGCGGGATCCGCCTGACGCTGGATCATCCCGAGCTGTTTCTGGTGCAGCTCAGAGCCATGCTCAATGCCTCAGGTGGCGGTGAGCAGCTGCATATCCTGCTGCCCATGGTCTGTTGTCTCGATGAGATCGATCAGGCGATCGCCTACCTGGAGCAGGCCTATCTAGAGGTGAAGCAAGACGTGCATCCGGATCTGCAGCGGCCGAAGATAGGCATCATGCTGGAGGTGCCGGCGCTGCTGTTCCAGCTCGAAGAGGTGGCCAAGCGGGTCGACTTTATCTCTGTGGGCTCGAACGATCTGACCCAATATCTGTTGGCGGTGGATCGCAACAATCCCAGGGTCAGTACCCTGTACGACTCCTATCATCCGGGCATTTTACGGGCGCTGACCCAGGCGAGGCTGGCCTGCAGGGAATACCGACTGCCCATTAGCGTCTGCGGCGAGCTGGCCGGTGAACCCTTGGGAGTCTTGCTGCTGGTGGCCATGGGCTATACCCAGCTGAGCATGAACCAGGGTAGCCTGGCCAGAATCAATTACCTGATCCGCCGGGTGTCTTATCAGGACCTGAGCGAGCTGCTTGCTCAGGCGCTGTCCCTCAGCAACGGCTTCGAGGTGAGGGAGCTGCTCTCCCTTTATCTTAAAGAGAAGGCCTTGATGAGTTCATCTAAGTGAGTTTCTCTCTGTGAGCGTTAGGCAATTTCAATCTGTGGATATTTCCATTAAGCTAGTGCCTTCTTTTGCCGGCGCCTTAGAGGTTTCATGTTCACCATAGTTGTCAGTTGTATTGCCCTCGGGGCCTTCATCGGCTTTATGGCGGGTCTGTTGGGCATAGGTGGTGGCGTGATAGCCGTTCCCGTCTTGCTGTTTCTTCTGCCCATGGCGGGCGTGGTGCCTGAACATCTTACCCATGTGGCCATCGCCACCTCGCTGGCGGCGATCATCTTAACCTCGCTCTCGTCGGCCCGGGCACATCACGCCCGCGGCAATGTGCCCTGGCACCTACTGACCATTATGCTGCCCGGTTTAATCGTCGGCGCCCTGTCGGCTGGATTTATCTCGTCGCTGTTTTCTGCCCAGCTGCTCAAGCAGGTGTTTGCCGGTTTCGTGGTGCTGATGGCGCTGCAGATGGTGTTTCCTTTTAAGGCAGCCGAGGGGGAGCGTAGCCTGCCTGCGGCGCCCTATCTGTTTATCGCCGCCGGACTTATCGCCATCATCGCCGCCTTAATGGGTATAGGTGGCGGCATCTTGCTGATTCCGTTTTTGAGTTGGTGTGGCGTGCAGATGCGTCACGCCATAGGTTTCTCCTCTGTGACCGGGTTGATGATCGCCCTGTTTGGAAGTCTGAGTTATGTCTTTGCGGGCTGGGGAACACAAGGGCTGCCCGAATATACCCTGGGCTATATCTATCTGCCGGCGCTGTTTGGTATCGTCTGTACCTCTATGTTGACGGCGCCAGTGGGGGCGAAGGCGGCCAGTGTCTGGCCCACGGCAAGACTAAAGAAAATCTTCGCCGTCATGTTATTCTTTACCGGGATCAAGTTAGCCCTCACCTAGGGCCTGTTGATCTTTCAAGTTTAATTTTTGTTCAATCTAAACGCGTTTTGCGCGAGGCGAGAGCCATGAAGCATAGTTACTCTATGTGAATGGCGAACAACAAAGTGCAGCGCGCGTTTAGATGAACCCGTTGGGCAGCGTTTGTAGGCCATTTCTACTGCGTTATCGCCAGTTTGTGTAGAAGACTACACGACACAGGCTCTGCCTTGTATAAATCACCTTCAAACTGCTGCAAAAACAAACGGCAAAGATCAACAGGCCCTAGTGATAGGCGGTTAATGCGCGGCTAGGACTCGAATAAGGCAGGCGCCACGGGGCGCATCTAAGCAAAAATGATAAGTAGGATAAGATGAAACAGTATTTGGCATTATGTGAACGAATCATCAATGAGGGCGTCTGGGTTGAAAACGAGCGCACGGGAAAGCGCTGTTTAACCGTGATCAATGCCGATCTGGAATACGATGTGGCCGTAAACCAGTTTCCGCTGATCACCACACGCAAGAGTTTTTGGAAGGGGGCGATTGCCGAGCTGCTGGGGTATCTCAGAGGCTATGACAATGCCGCCGATTTTCGAAAATTGGGTGCCAAGACCTGGGATGCCAATGCCAACGAGAACAGCGCCTGGCTGAATAACCCACACCGTAAGGGCCATGACGATATGGGCCGGGTGTACGGGGTGCAGGGCAGGGCCTGGGCCAAGCCGGATGGCGGCACTGTGGATCAACTGAGAAAGATCATCGATAACCTCTCTAGAGGGGTCGATGACCGCGGCGAGATCTTAAGCTTCTATAATCCCGGTGAGTTCCACATGGGCTGCCTACGTCCCTGCATGCATACCCATAACTTCTCTCTGCTGGGGGATACCCTGTACCTCAACAGTTTCCAGCGCTCCTGTGATGTCCCGCTAGGGCTGAATTTTAATCAGGTGCAGGTGTTTGCCCTGTTGGCGATTGTGGCGCAGATCAGCGGCCACAAACCCGGTAAGGCTTATCATAAGATAGTCAATGCCCACATCTATGAAGACCAGCTCCCGCTGATGCAGGAGGTACAGCTGAAGCGTGAGCCGTTCCCGTCGCCTCAACTGCATATCAACCCCGATATCAAGTCGCTGGAAGATCTCGAAACCTGGGTGACCATGGATGATTTCGAGGTCACTGGCTATCAGCATCATGAGGCGATTCAGTATCCCTTCTCTGTCTAAGGGTCAATCTTAAGACTGAGGAATTTCTGAGGTAAAGCGCGGCGGACTTCTGTGGAGTCGCCGCGTTTTATTAATCTATTCTGCATAAAAAATCTCCCTTTCAAACTGAATCTGCCTGTGATCCCTATCACGGATGGATTTAGTCGCCTCTGCCACTAGTTAGCGCTGCATGCTATTGATTACTTCCGATTGACTGACTACACTTAATACCTCGGAATTACCGATGTATAATGCCGATGCAAACGATTATTCAGCTAGGTTGCATTCCGCTAGACTCGATACATTAAGTGTTTTTGGAGTTTATTTATGGAAAAGGCGATTAGAAATTTTCTGAGCCAGGAATCGGCCGGTGGCATCTTATTGATGGCCGCCGTCATCTTGGCGATGATTATGGCGAACTCCCCGTTATCAGGCCTGTATCAAGGCTTCCTACACACTGAGATGCAGGTGCGAGTGGGCAGTCTGGACATTGATAAGACGCTGATCCACTGGATTAACGACGGCCTGATGGCCCTGTTCTTCATGTTGATCGGTCTGGAAGTGAAGCGTGAATTGCTAGAAGGGGCGCTGTCGAGCCGCGAACAGGCATCACTGCCGACCTTTGCCGCCATCGGTGGCATGATCTTCCCCGCGGCGATTTACTTGATCTTTAATTATTCAGACCCCTTGACTCAGGTGGGCTGGGCGATCCCTGCCGCGACAGATATTGCCTTCGCACTCGGTATCATGGCCTTGCTTGGCAGCCGGGTCCCGGTGGCGCTGAAGGTCTTCCTGCTGGCGCTGGCCATCATAGATGACTTGGGTGTGGTGGTGATTATCGCCATGTTCTATAGCACAGATCTCTCGGCCGTTAGCTTGGTAGTTGCAGCGCTGGCGATTGTGGCCTTAGTGGGCCTGAATCGTAAAGGGGTTACCGCACTCGCACCTTATGGTGTCGTGGGTCTTATCCTGTGGATCGCCGTGCTTAAGTCTGGGGTGCACGCTACCCTGGCGGGGGTGATCATCGCCTTCTGTATTCCGCTTAGGGCCAAAGATGGTAGCTCACCCTCTGAGCATTTAGAGCATAGCCTGCACCCATGGAGCACTTTCGTCATCCTGCCAATCTTTGCCTTTGCCAATGCCGGGGTCGACCTGTCGGGCATGAGCCTGGGGGATCTGTTATCGCCCGTGCCTGTGGGTATTGCCCTAGGCCTGTTGCTGGGTAAGCCGCTCGGTGTGCTGCTGTTTAGCTTCGTGGCGGTCAAGCTGAAGCTGGCCGCATTGCCTGAGGGCATGGGCTGGCGTCATATCGCGCCCGTGGCCGTGATGTGTGGTATTGGCTTTACCATGTCGATGTTTATCTCATCCCTGGCCTTTATCGGCGATGGCGAGGTCTACGGCGATCTGGCGAGGCTTGGTATTCTGACCGGCTCGATCATGTCGGCTGTGATAGGTTATTTTTGGTTATCTAAGGTGCTTCCAGAGAAAGGAGAAAAATCATGAAAAAACTCGTCGTGACACTCATGCTCTCATTCGGTTTAACCGGGGGCGCCTATGCCAGCCAGCTTGAGGCCTGCGATAAAGATATCAATAGCGTCACCTGTCAGCATTATCTCGAAGGGGTGGTTGACGGTGCCCTGATGTTTAAACCTAAGGCGATGGGCAAGCGCCTAGAGAGTAATGGTTATGAGTCCCGCGCGCTCAAGTATCGCAGCGGTAAGCGCTTTGAGGAGGCTAACCGCACCTACTGCGAGGGGCGCCTGCCGGATCGCGACAGCCTGGTGCAGGGACTCTCCGAGGCCTTCGAGGCCGGTAAAGTGGACTCGATAGAGGCGCTGGGTGACATCATGTACAGCATGATGGATTGCCAACGCCTCAAATAATCAGGAGAGCCGCGAGTCTTGATGTCGCATCTGAATTACAACCATCTCTATTATTTCTGGATGGTGCACAAGAAGGGCTCGGTGGCCAAGGCCGCCGAAACCTTATGTTTGACGCCGCAGACGGTGACTGGGCAGATCCGCGTGTTAGAACAGCGTCTCAACGGTACCCTGTTTAAACGGGTGGGGCGCAACCTGGAGCCCACAGAGTTGGGCGAACTGGTGTTTCGCTACGCCGATAAGATGTTTAGCCTGAGCTACGAGATGTTAGATATCCTGAATTATCAAAAGGATAATAATATCTTGTTCGAGGTGGGGATCGCCGATGCGCTCTCCAAGGCCTTGGCTAGCCGGGTGCTGCTCTCTGTGGTGCCCAGTGACGGCTCTATGCATCTTGCCTGCTACGAGGCGACTCACGAGAGTCTGATGGAGCGCCTCAGGGAGCACAAGCTGGATATGATCTTGTCTGACTGCGCCGGTGAATCCCTCAAGTATCCGGAGATCTTATCGAAGAAGCTCGGGGAGTGCGGTGTGGCGTTTTTCTCATCCACTACCTATGACAAGCCTTTCCCCGCCTGTCTGGAGGAGGGCAAACTCTTGATCCCGGGCAAACGCACCTCGCTGGGTCAGCAGCTGCATCACTGGTTCGATGAGAATGGCCTGGATGTCACCATACTCGGTGAGTTTGACGATGCCGCCATGATGAAGGCATTTGGCTTCTTCAAGCAGGGGATCTTCGTGGCGCCCTCCATCTATAAGCAGGATATTCTCGCCCATGACATGCAGCTGCTCGGCGAGACGGATGATATCAAAGAGGTTTATCATGTGATGTTTGCCGAGCGAATGATTCAGCATCCTGCGGTAAAGTCCCTTTTGGATACCGATTTTAGCGATCTCTTCGCCGGTAAGGATCTCGAGGTGGAGCGGCTATAAAACGGTGTGAAGCCGTCGGCCTAACTGGTACACTATCGCCAATCGAAAATAAGGGAGTAGTTGTGTGTCAGAGCCAATGAACATAGCCAGAGTAAGATGGGCGTGCCGACGGGGCATGTTAGAGCTTGATGTATTGTTTCAACCCTTTGTTGAGACCCAATATGAACAGCTGTCTTCAGACGACAAGACGGTTTTTGTTCGTCTGTTAGAGTGTGAAGATCCTGAGTTGTTTGCCTGGTTTATGGGCCATGAGGCCTGCCCAGATCCGCAGCTCGCCGAGATGGTGATCAAGGTTCGTGGCCGGGCGGCGCCATAACTTTCACCTGACAGCCTCCTTTGACCAGCGACTCTCGCTGGTCTGTTTCGCGGCCCTGTGCCTGAGTGCTTTTCTGGCCTGGCCGCCAATCTCCTACCCCTGGTTACTGCTTTTCAAGTACGGTCTGTTAACGGCCACGATTGCTTTCTTTCTCTATCAGTTTATTGCGCTAAGTCGCTGGTCGTTTGCCTTCTGGCTGGATGAATCGGGCAGGATAGGCCTTATCCATGACAGGTTGGATAGTCAGCTCCAAGAGTCAAAAGTTGAAGAATCTGGTGAGACAAGGCTGAGCTATCGCCGTGTCTGGGTCAGTCCCTTAGTCGTGCTGTTTTGGCTATATGAGGGGGAGCAGAGGCGCATGGCTATCTTGTGGCGGGATATGTTTGACGACACAGGTTATCGACACCTGTGTCGTCTACTGCTGAGGTTTGGCTGACCCGCGGCGCCGCTATTGCTCAGGATGCAATATGGTTGGCAGTGGGTTATTGGTCTTGTTGGGATGGTCGATATTGTAATGCAGCCCGCGACTCTCCTTGCGCTCCATGGCGCAGCGGATGATCAGCTCGGCCACCTGTACCAGGTTACGTAGCTCGAGTAAGTTGTTACTTACCCGGAAGTTACTATAGTACTCCTGGATCTCCTGCTGCAGCATGGCGCAGCGACGCAGGGCGCGCTCGAGGCGCTTGTCTGAGCGAACTATGCCCACATAGTCCCACATGAACAGACGTAGCTCATGCCAGTTGTGAGCGATCACAACCTCTTCATCCGAGTTAGACACCTTACTCTCATCCCAGGCGGGCAGCATACCCGGCATAGGGATCTTGGCGAGCTGGCTCTCAATATCCTCGGCTGCCGCGCGGGCAAACACCAGGCACTCCAGCAGCGAATTGCTGGCCAGGCGGTTGGCGCCATGCAGGCCAGTATAGGCGACTTCACCTATGGCATAGAGGCCGTTTAGGTCTGTCTGACCATGAAGGTCTGTCATCACCCCGCCGCAGGTGTAGTGAGCCGCGGGCACTACAGGAATCGCATCCTTGGTGATGTCTATCCCCAGCTCCAGACAACGTTTATAGATAGTCGGGAAATGCTTAATCACAAAGTCCGCGGGTTTATGTGTGATATCCAGATAGACGCAATCGACCCCGAGACGTTTCATCTCATAGTCGATGGCGCGAGCCACGATATCACGAGGTGCCAGTTCGCCACGCTCGTCGAAGTCAGGCATGAAGCGGCTGCCATCCGGGCGCTTGAGATAGGCGCCTTCGCCACGCAGGGCCTCGGTCAACAGGAAGTTGCGAGCATCGGCGTGATAGAGACAGGTGGGGTGGAACTGGTTGAACTCCATGTTGGCCACCCGGCAACCCGAGCGCCAGGCCATGGCGATGCCATCGCCCGAGGCGATATCCGGATTGGAGGTATATTGGTACACCTTAGAGCTGCCGCCTGTGGCTAGGGCAACGAAGCGAGCCTTAACGGTTTCGACATGCTCTTCGTCACGGTTCCACACATAGGCGCCGAGGACGCGGTTGCCGGGGCGCTTGAGTTTGCGAGTGGTAATAAGGTCGATGGCGTTATAGCGCTCAAGCACCTTAATATTGGGGTGGTTCTGGGCGCGCTCCTGAAGGGTCACCTGCACCTCTTTGCCCGTGGCATCGGCCGCGTGCAAGATGCGTCTGTGGCTGTGGCCACCTTCGCGGGTTAGGTGGTAGGGGGCATTGCTCTCGTCACCATCGGCGGTTTCTTCTTTGTCGAAGGCCACGCCGCAGTGAATCAACCACTCCATGGCGCTCTTGGCGTTTTCGGCGGTAAAGGTCACAACTTCTTCATCGCATAACCCGGCGCCGGCGATCAAGGTATCGGCAACATGAGATTCGATGGTATCCTCTTCATCGAATACTGACGCGATACCGCCCTGGGCATAGTAGGTTGAGCCTTCGCTGAGTGGGCCCTTGGAGAGTAAGATTACGTTTGATTTTTCAGCCAGATGTAGCGCTAAAGTCAGACCAGCAGCCCCGCTGCCGATAACCAAAACGTCAGATTGATGTTCAACTACTTGTTTCATCAGGTATCATGGTAAGTTATGCGAGTATTGTCTATGGTAAACCAAGACGCCATTTATGGATACTGATCTCGCCGTAGAAAATAAATGTGGATATCGCAATTTTTTTTAGAACTTTTTCGATGTGGGCTAGTCTACATATGTGAATATGATTCGAGCGACTGAGAAATCAGCATTTTAGATTTAGGAGTAGTCGGCTCGGATGAGTGGACAGATAAGTGATCAACAACTCGTTGAGCGAGTGCAACAAGGAGATAAAAACGCTTTTAACCTGCTGGTACATAAATACCAGAGCAAAGTGATTAACCTGATTGCACGCTATGTGCGTAATCAGGCCGACGTGGCAGATGTGGCACAGGAAGCCTTTATTAAAGCTTATCGTGCGCTGCCTAACTTTAGGGGTGAGAGTGCGTTTTATACTTGGTTGTATCGCATCGCGGTCAATACCGCGAAAAATCATTTAGTGGCACAGGGTAGGCGAGCGCCTGCCAACGATGTCGATGCGGAAGAAGCCGAATATTATGACGGCAGTGATGCGCTAAAGGAGTTTGCCTCCCCCGAGCGTCTCATGCTGTCAGATGAGATTCAGAAAGTGGTCTTCGATACGCTCGATACCTTGCCGGAAGAATTGAAAATGGCCATCTCCTTGCGTGAGCTCGATGGGATGAGTTATGAAGAGATTGCCAATGTGATGGAGTGTCCTGTGGGCACTGTGCGTTCACGTATCTTTAGGGCACGTGAAGCCATCGATAAGAAGTTACAGCCTTTGCTGGAACGATGAAGCATTTTATTCGATACACTAAATTTATATGGGTGATAAATGGATAAGTTAGGTCAGGAATGGGTTTCCGCTGCCGTTGATGGTGAAGTCGACGAGCAGGAATTGGCGCAACTCGCCGCCGATACGGATTCACATGAAAAGTGGCGTGATTATCACATGATAGGTGATGCTATGCGTGGTGAGTTGCCGGCTGCGATCAATCTGGATCTCAGTGCCAACATTGCCGCGGCTATCGAGCTTGAGCCTAGTATCCTTGTGCCTAAGCGTGTCGAAACGCCAGAGGTGACGCCTCAACACGCCACTCAACACAGACTTGCGAGTGTGGTGCCACTGTTTAAGCAGTTTGGCCAATATGCCATCGCGGCCAGCGTCGCCTTAGTCGCCGTGATCGGTGTACAGAATTATAATCAGGGTGGCGTCGAAGATGCAGCGCCTATGCCAGTGCTCAATACCCGTCCGCTGATTGGCAGTGCGTCGCCGGTGAGCCTGCAGACAGGTCCTGTGCAACAGAACCAAAGTTATACCAACGAGCGTGTGATGGAGCAGCGTCATCGCATCAACACCTATATTCAAGATCATATGCTGCAGCAAAGATTGAATAACAGTGCCAATATAGACGACAATGGTGAGCTTACGCCGATCCCGGTTAATCACTAAAAGCTATTTATACTGGTCACACTGACTATACTCTTTGTGTCGATTGGTATTATTAAGGAGTTAGCTTGCGTCTTATTTGGTTGGCCCTGTTAGTCCTCGTCTTCCCTGCCAGTGCGCAGGAAGAGTTGTCCGCTAAGGCTTGGCTCGAAAACATGAGCCTCGCCTTAAAAGGACAAGAATTCAAGATGTCCCTGATCCATCTGCAAGCGGATCATATACGCCCCCTGGTTTATCTTCATGGCAAGGTCGATGACCATGAAGTCGCTTTCCTCGAGCACCTCAATGGCCCGCCGAAGAATGCCGTGCGAGTGGGTAATACAGTTACCTTTATCGAGCACGATCAGCCTGCTTACAGTGTCAGGGCCGAACGTATTCAAGGGGTATTGCCACCTGCATTTGCCGGTTCTATCTCTGATCTCGAGTCGGGTTACCAGTTTGTCTTGGGCGGGCGTTCACGCCTTGCGGGGCGTCCCGGTCAGCTAGTGCGCATCATTCCTAACGATGATAACCGCTATAGTTATCAGGTGTGGCTGGATATGGATACCTATCTGCCGCTGCGCTACGACATGCTCAATCTTGAGAAGCAGCTGCTGGAGCAGGTGCTGGTGGTGGAGTTGATCGTCCTGGACGATGCACCGGCGATTCTGCGTGAAGCCTATAAGCAGGAGTGGCCTGAGATCATGCCTCAGCCCCAGCGAGAGCAGGCCGATAACTGGCAGTTCAAATGGTTACCTCAAGGTTTTAAGATCTTAGTCAAGGATAATCACAGACTTATCGGAAGCCACGAGGCGGTCGAGTATATCGCCTTGAGCGATGGTCTGGTGAATATCTCTGTATATGTGGCCAGAGCCGGCGAGACGGCGCTGCCCGACGAGCTGATGACCCGCAACGGACTCTCTTTGGCGACCGAGCGGGTGGGCAATGCCGAGGTGGTCGCCGTGGGCAAGGTGCCGGCGGAGACCCTGAGCCGTATCGCCAAGAGCATCACCATAGAGTAATCAGGCTATGATGGAAGAAACCGCCACAGTGATCAGGTGCCCAGGAGATGGCTGGGTTACGGTCGAAGTCAAAGTGAAAAATGCCTGTAATCATTGCGACAACAATGATACCTGTGGCACCTCGGCCGTCTCCAAGGCCTTCTCTCCTAAGGTGCAGCGATTCTCGCTGCCCAGCGACGAACAGTATGAGCCGGGTGAACTGTTAAAGCTTGGCCTGCCCGAGAGCGTGATCTTAAAGGCGGCCGCCATCGTCTACCTCATGCCGCTGGCGGGGCTGTTTATCGGCGCCGCATTGGGACATTTCCTTGCCGGCTTGTCGGGGCTTTCGAGCAGCGATCTGCTGGCTATTGCCCTAGGCGCCGGTGGGGCGGTGAGCGCCTGGTGGCTGGGACGGCGATGGGCTAAAGCTCTGGAGACTAACAGTCAGCCGGTCATTCTGTCACGCCTTGGCCGGACCATAGCGGGTATTTCCTCCGCCAGCTAGCCTATTATTTTCCTTGTCCGATGGATTCCAATTGGTATTCATTTTGCGATCGGGTACAATTCGGCACTTTTAGATCAATTTCAATTTCGAGTTTAGTCATTTCGCACAATGAAGCATATTAGAAACTTTTCGATTATTGCCCATATCGACCATGGCAAATCAACCCTTTCTGACCGTCTTATTCAAGAGTGCGGCGGCCTGTCTGATCGTGAGATGGCGGCGCAGGTATTGGACTCAATGGATCTCGAGCGCGAGCGCGGCATTACCATTAAAGCCCAGAGTGTGACTCTCGATTACAAAGCCAAAGACGGTGAAACTTACCAGCTGAACTTTATCGATACCCCTGGTCACGTGGACTTCTCCTATGAAGTGTCACGTTCACTGGCGGCCTGTGAAGGCGCGCTCTTGGTGGTCGATGCCGGTCAAGGCGTTGAGGCGCAGACTCTGGCAAACTGTTATACCGCCCTGGATATGGATCTGGATGTGGTCCCTGTACTGAACAAGATTGACCTTCCCCAGGCTGATCCTGAGCGTGTTGCCGATGAGATTGAGGATATCGTCGGTATCGAGGCCGCCGATGCGGTGCGCTGCTCGGCTAAGACGGGTCTTGGTATCGGCGACGTGCTGGAAACTATCGTGGCGCAAATTCCGCCGCCAGAGGGTGACCCGGATGCGCCGCTGCAGGCGCTGATCATCGACTCCTGGTTCGACAGTTACCTGGGGGTTGTTTCCTTGGTGCGCATCAAGAATGGTGTGCTTAAGAAGGGTGACAAGTTCAAGGTGATGTCGACCGGTCAGACCCATAATGCCGATCGCGTCGGTATCTTTACCCCTAAGCAGACAGATACTGCCGAGCTGAAGACGGGCGAAGTAGGTTTCGTGATCGCCGGTATCAAGGAGATCCACGGCGCGCCTGTGGGCGATACCCTGACCCTGGCCAAGAATGGTGCCGAGAAGCCGCTACCCGGCTTTAAGAAGGTGAAGCCTCAGGTTTATGCCGGTGTATTCCCTATCTCGACCGACGACTACGAGAACTTCCGTGATGCGCTCAACAAGCTGAGCCTTAACGATGCGTCGCTCTTCTTCGAGCCTGAAACCTCATCTGCCCTGGGCTTTGGTTTCCGCATCGGTTACCTAGGTCTGCTGCATATGGAGATCATTCAGGAGCGTCTCGAGCGCGAATATAACCTGGATCTCATCACCACTGCGCCGACGGTAGTCTATGAGGTAGTGACCACTAAGGGCGAGACCATCTACGTCGATAACCCATCGGATCTTCCGCCGATGAACAACATCGAAGAGATGCGTGAGCCTATCGTTGAGACCAATATCCTGGTGCCGAAAGAGTACCTGGGTAACGTGATCACCCTGTGTGTCGAGAAGCGTGGCGTACAGACCAACATGGTTTACCACGGCAATCAGGTGGCGATCACCTACGATATGCCGATGGCCGAGGTGGTGATGGACTTCTTCGACCGTTTGAAGTCGACCAGCCGTGGTTATGCCTCGCTCGAATATAACTTCAAGCGTTTCGAGCCGGCCGACATGGTACGTCTGGACGTGTTGATCAACGGCGACCGCGTCGATGCGCTGGCGATGATCCTTCACAAGGCAAACGTGCGCTATCAAGGCCTGGCCTTGGTGAATAAGATGAAAGAGCTGATCCCAAGACAGATGTTCGATATCGCGATTCAGGCGGCCGTGGGCAGCCAGATCATCGCGCGTTCATCGGTCAAAGCCCTGCGTAAAGACGTAACCGCTAAGTGTTACGGCGGCGACGTCTCTCGTAAGAAGAAGCTGCTGCAGAAGCAGAAAGAGGGTAAGAAGCGCATGAAGCAGGTGGGTAACGTCGAAGTACCGCAAGAGGCCTTCCTCGCCGTGTTGAAGATCAATGAGTAATCACTTTTTAGTTAAGAATTGTTAATAGTGATTGATAATGAGCGCCGCGGTTTGCGGCGCTTTGTTTGTTACAGTATAAATGGGCTAATGGCCTGCCAGACAGGCGATGAACACCTTATTTTACTGGCGCATTTTTCAGGAGTTAGTTAGCGTATGGCAGCTTATTTTTCCCTTATCCTGGTCTTGGTGACCCTAGGCAGCGGCCTGATCTGGATGTTCGATGCCTTAGTCTTAGCGCCTAAGCGTCAGCAGAAGCTGGCCCTGGCACAGGCGGCCAACCAGGAGATTAGCGAAGAGAGCGCCGAAAAAATCGTGCGTGAGTCGACTATTGTGGAGACCTCGCGTTCTATTTTTCCGGTCATCGCTTTCGTGTTGATCCTCCGCTCTTTTATTTACGAGCCTTTCCAGATCCCTTCGGGCTCTATGATGCCAACCCTGTTGGTGGGCGACTTCATCCTGGTGGAGAAGTTTAGCTATGGGCTGAAAGATCCCGTGTGGCGTAGCGAGCTTATCGAGACGGGTAAGCCGCAGCGTGGTGACGTAGCGGTATTTAAATACCCAGAAAACCCTCAGATCGACTACATCAAGCGTGTCATCGGCCTGCCGGGCGATCGCATCGTCTATCGCAACAAGGACCTCTATCTTCAGCAAGCCTGTCCCGAGGGGCAGAGTGAGTGTCCTAAGCTTGAGAAGATAGCACGCGTCGGTGTGAACCAAGGCGAATTTACCCAGGATAATATCCCGCTGCTGCGTTACAAGGAGCAGCTGGGCGAGGTGACTCATGACATCCTGATCAACCCAGGGCGAGGCGAGCCGACCTCCTATTATTTCCGTGAGGGCAATCTGGCGGTGGGCGAGTTTATCGTGCCCGAGGGCCAGTATTTCATGATGGGCGACAACCGCGACAACAGCACCGACTCACGCTTCTGGGGCTTCGTGCCCGAGGCAAACCTGGTGGGTAAGGCCGTGGCGATCTGGATTAGTTTTGAATTTGAGCGCAAGCCGTCGGATTTTTTACCCACTTGGGTGCCGACCGGCGTACGCTTTAACCGTGTAGGCGGAATTGTGTAGATGGAACCCATTAAGAATCTACCGCGTTTGGGTAGAACATTAGGCTATCAATTTCAGCAGATTGAGCTGCTAGAGCAGGCGTTAACGCACCGTAGTGCGGCCAGCAAACATAACGAGAGACTGGAGTTCTTAGGCGACTCGATCCTCTCAATCGTCATCTCAGACGCCCTGTATCATCAGTTTCCCAAGGCGACCGAGGGTGATCTGAGCCGGATGCGCGCCACACTGGTGTGCGGCAAGATGCTGGCGGAGGTCGCCAAAGAGTTCAAGCTCGGCGATTACCTCAAGCTGGGTCCTGGTGAACTCAAGAGTGGTGGTTTTCGCCGCGAGTCTATCTTGGCCGATGCCATGGAGGCGATTATCGGTGCCATCTATCTGGATGCCGATATCGAGACTTGCCGTGCTTTAGTACTAAACTGGTATAAGAGCCGCCTTGCGGTGATCGAGCCGGTGAATCAGAAAGATCCCAAGACCCTGCTGCAGGAGCACCTGCAGGGATTTAAACAGCCGCTCCCTGTCTATACCGTGGTGAACATCAGCGGTGAGGCCCATGCGCAAACCTTCACGGTAGAGTGCAAGGTGGAGCAGCTAAAAGAGGCCGTTGTCGGCGTGGCAAATTCCCGCAGAAAGGCGGAGCAGATTGCCGCAGCAGAAGTGTTGGAGCGTATTAAGAAATGAGTAATAAACCCGAGCAGCCAGAAGGTGCACAAGAGCCGAGTCTAGACGAGCTGCTGGCGCGGATGAATAGTGGTCGCAGTGGTAGCCAATATGAGGTGACCTACTGCGGCATGGTAGCGATTGTCGGTCGCCCTAACGTGGGCAAGTCCACCCTGCTCAATAAGCTGTTAGGTCAGAAGATCTCTATCACCTCCAAGAAGCCGCAGACCACACGTCATCGCATCATGGGGATCCACACAGAGGGCCCTCGTCAGGTGGTGTTTATCGACACTCCTGGTCTGCATATCGAAGAGAAGCGCGCCATCAACCGTCTGATGAACCGTGCGGCCTCTAGCTCGCTGGCCGAGGTGAGCCTGGTGGTGTTTGTGGTTGATGGTCTCAACTGGACCGCCGACGATGAGATGGTACTGAAGAAGCTCCATAGCCGCGACGATGGCCGCAAGACGATTCTGGCGATCAACAAGGTAGATAACATCAAGGACAAAGAGGCGCTATTCCCGCATCTGCAGGAGTTGTCGGCCAAGTTTGAATTTGATGAGATCTTGCCGATCTCGGCAACCCACGGCACCAATGTGCAGCGCATCATGGAGCTGGCGCTGGAGTCTGTGCCCGAGTCGCCGCACTACTTCCCGGAAGACTATGTCACCGACAGATCCCAGAAGTTTATGGCCTCCGAGATCGTACGCGAGAAGTTGATGCGTTTCCTCGGCGACGAGCTGCCCTACGACGCCACGGTGGAGATTGAGCAGTTTAAGATGATGGAAAACGGCGTCTATCAGATCAACGCCTTGATCCTGGTGGAACGTGAGACCCAGAAACGCATGGTGATCGGCAACAAGGGTGAACGTATACGCACCATTGCGACCCAGGCGCGCCAGGATATGGAGGTCTTGTTCGACAATAAGGTGTTCCTCGAGGTCTGGGTTAAGGTCAAGTCGGGCTGGGCCGATGATGAGCGCGCCCTGCGTTCATTAGGCTATGGCGAGAGCTAAGCCGACAGGTTATTGTTAAGCCGAGATCGTCACGCTAGTGTTGTGGTTGTCTCGGCTTTTTTGTCAGCATTGTTTTTGGTAAACAGGGATTAAGGAAGCGGGCAATGCACAGGGGCTATGTACTGCACACCCGTCCCTATCGGGAGTCGAGCGTGCTGGTCAATTTGTTGGTCGACGGCCAGGGCCGGGTCGATGCCGTCGCGCGCCTGGGCAGTGGCAAAACGTCTATCAAAAGCATACTGCAACCCTTTCAGCCGCTGCTGTTTCAGCTGTCGGGCCGAAGCAGCCTAAAGAGCCTGTATCAGATCGAGGCTGCTAGCCCTGCAGTCCCCCTCAGCGGCAGCGACAGCTTTGCCGGACTCTATCTCAATGAACTGTTAGTGCGCTGCCTTTCGGTCGAACATGGTGCTGAGCAGTTCTTCTTTACCTATCACAAGACCCTGATGGCCATGGCGGCCGACTTTAGCGAGGCGCAGCTTAGGCAGTTTGAGCTGGCACTGCTCAAGGAGCTTGGTGTGATGCCCTCGTTGAATCTCGATATCGATGGCAGTCCTATCGAAGACGACTTCTACTATCGCCTCTTATCGGAAGAGGGCTTTAGCACGGCTCTTGGGCCCAAGCCTAACCATTTTAGCGGCGAGATGCTGCGGGCCTTAGAGGAAGATAAGCTGGATGAGGCCGACTTTAAACAGGCCAAGTTGCTGATGAGGCAGCTGCTGTCGCCCTTGCTGGGTGACAAGCCGCTCAAGTCGCGCGCCCTGTACTTAAAAGGCAACAAGCCTTCGAGCTACAGTAAGTAGTTGCTAGGGCCTGTTGACCTTTTGAGAACAATTTTTGTTCTAATTGAGCACGTTCAAATCGCGGCATGAGGCTTGAAGTATAGTTACTCTATATAAAAG